>NZ_KB892097.1:0-759 GCF_000373665.1 Streptomyces sp. BoleA5 | reverse complement strand
TCGCGCGGACGGTCCTCACGGGGGCGGTCGTAGCGCGGACGGTCGTCACGACGGAACCCACCACGGTCGTCACGGGGACGATCCGCACGAGGACGGTCGAAGCGGGGACGGTCCTCACGGGGACCGTCAGAACGCGGACGGTCATCGCGACGGAACCCACCACGATCGTCACGACGGTCGTCACGGGGACGGTCGTAGCGCGGGCGGTCGTCACGGCGGAATCCACCGCGGTCGTCACGGGGACGGTCATCGCGCGGGCGATCCTCACGGGGACGGTCAGAACGCGGACGGTCATCGCGGCGGTAGCCGCCGCGGTCATCACGCCGGTCGTCGCGACCCCGGTCCTCGTACCGCCCTCGCGGACGGTCGTCGGGCCGGCGGTAACCGCCGCCGGCACGGTCGCCTTCGCGCCGGGGGCCGCCGCTGCGGTTTTCACCCCGGTCGCCGCCCTGGCGCGGAGCGCGCCGCTCAGGCCGATCCGGCCGTTCCTCGGGCGAGTTGGACATCGACGTGACTCCTGTCGTTCGTACTGCTGTAGTGCCAGTCTCTCGTACCCGTCCGCGAGTTGCGCACCACGCCAAAAACAAGAAGACCCTCGGTCCCAGCGCTTTGGCCAGGACCGAGGGTCCATAAAGATTGTTCGGCGGCGTCCTACTCTCCCACAGGGTCCCCCCTGCAGTACCATCGGCGCTGAAAGGCTTAGCTTCCGGGTTCGGAATGTAACCGGGCGTTTCCCTAACGCTATGACCACCGAAACAC
>NZ_KB892096.1:0-184527 GCF_000373665.1 Streptomyces sp. BoleA5 | reverse complement strand
CCGAACAGCTCGACCAGGGTCTTGCCGGCCGAGGCCACCGCGTCACGCGGACGCATCGCGGGCTTGGTCTCGACATCGACCACCAGCTTGTCGAAGTCGGTGCGCTGCTCGACACGGGTCGCCTCGACCTTGTAGCTGACCTTGAGCACCGGGCTGTAGATCGAGTCGACCGGAATACGGCCGATCTCCTGGCCCTGCTGCTTGTTCTGCACGGCCGAGACGTAGCCGCGACCGCGCTCGACGGTCAGCTCCATCTCCAGCTTGCCCTTGCCGTTCAGAGTGGCCAGCACCAGATCGGGATTGTGCACCTCGACACCCGCCGGCGGCGCGATGTCGGCGGCGGTGACCACACCCGGACCCTGCTTGCGCAGGTACATCACGACCGGCTCGTCGTGCTCCGAGGAGACGACCAGGGACTTGATGTTCAGGATGAGATCGGTGACGTCCTCCTTGACACCCGGCACGGTCGTGAACTCGTGCAGGACGCCGTCGATCCGGACCGAGGTGACAGCGGCACCCGGAATCGAGGACAGAAGTGTGCGGCGGAGCGAGTTGCCGAGGGTGTATCCGAAGCCCGGCTCCAGCGGCTCGATCACGAACCGGGAGCGGAACTCGTCGACGACCTCTTCGGTCAACGAAGGGCGCTGAGCGATCAGCATGAGGTAATGCCTCCAGTCTTCGGCACCCACTATTTGATGCCGAGGCTTCAAGGGTACGGGCGGTGCGGCACACACTGCGCCGCACCGCCCGGGACCGTGAGCCCTGCTACTTCGAGTAGAGCTCGACGATCAGCTGCTCCTGCACCTGGGTGTCGATCACCGGGCGCTCGGGCAGGTTGTGCACGAGGATCCGCAGACGTGAGGGGATCGCCTCCAGCCAGGCCGGGACGGTCCTCTCGCCGGCCTCCCCCTGAGCCACCTGGAAGGGGGTCAGGTTACGGGAGGACTCGCGGACCTCGACGATGTCGTTCGCGACGACACGGGCCGACGGGATGTCGGTCTTGACGCCGTTCACGAGGAAGTGGCCGTGACGGACCAGCTGCCGCGCATGATCACGCGACTTGGCGAAGCCCGCCCGGTAGACCACGTTGTCCAGCCGGGACTCGAGGATGCGGAGCAGGTTCTCACCGGTCTTGCCGGACCTGCGGTTCGCCTCCACGTAGTACCCGCGGAACTGCTTCTCAAGGACACCGTAGATGCGCGCGCACTTCTGCTTCTCGCGCATCTGCAGGAGGTACTCGCTGTCCTTGGTGCGCCCGCGTCCGTGCTCACCCGGGGGGTAAGGACGGATCTCGATCGGGCACTTTGCGCTCTCGCACTTGCTCCCCTTGAGGAAGAGCTTCTGCTTCTCCCGACGGCAACGCTTGCAGTCGGCCCCGGTGTAACGCGCCATTCCTGTTTGTCTCCTACCTGCTCAGCGGATTGCTGATCAGACGCGCCGGCGCTTCGGCGGGCGGCATCCGTTGTGCGGGGTCGGAGTGACGTCCTGGATCGAGCCGACCTCGAGGCCGGTGGCCTGGAGGGAGCGGATCGCGGTCTCACGGCCGGAGCCGGGGCCCTTGACGAACACATCGACCTTGCGCATGCCGTGCTCCTGCGCGCGACGCGCGGCCGACTCGGCGGCCATCTGCGCGGCGAACGGAGTCGACTTGCGCGAGCCCTTGAAGCCGACGTGGCCGGCGGAGGCCCAGGAGATCACGTTGCCGGACGGGTCCGTGATCGAAACGATGGTGTTGTTGAACGTGCTCTTGATGTGGGCGTGCCCATGAGCGACGTTCTTCTTCTCCTTGCGGCGCACCTTCTTGGCGCCGGCCTGACGGCCCTTCGGAGGCATATGTGGTTACTCCCGGTGGAGGTGGTCGGTCCTACAGCGAAGACCGCTGACGAGCGTCCGCTGAGGACTACTTCTTGCCCGGCTTCTTCTTGCCGGCGATGGCGCGACGCGGGCCCTTGCGGGTGCGCGCGTTGGTGTGGGTCCGCTGGCCGTGGACCGGCAGCCCACGACGGTGGCGCAGGCCCTGGTAGCAGCCGATCTCGACCTTGCGACGGATGTCCGCCTGGATCTCGCGACGGAGGTCACCCTCGGTCTTGATGTTGGCGTCCACGTACTCGCGGATCTTGACCAGGTCCTCTTCGTCCAGGTCGCGGACCCGGGTGTTCGGGTTCACGCCGGTGGCGGCGAGGGTCTGCTGGGCAAGGGTGCGGCCGATGCCGAAGACGTAGGTGAGGGCGACCTCCACACGCTTCTCGCGCGGGATGTCGACACCTGAAACGCGTGCCATTCAATGGCTCCTGTGGTGTCCGGGGGTCTTCCGCAGCACCGTTCCCGACCGCCGTACGAGGTACGGATCAGGTCTCCGGCCCCCGCCGGAGGTGCCGTCAGCCGGAGTGCTCCGGCCGGACGGGTGCTGCGTATGTACATGTGTTGCTCGCGTGGCGCGAAGAACTGCGAGGTGCAGGTCGGCGTACGTCAGCCCTGGCGCTGCTTGTGGCGCAGGTTGTCGCAGATGACCATGACCCGGCCGTGACGGCGGATCACCTTGCACTTGTCACAGATCTTCTTGACGCTCGGCTTGACCTTCATGGAATTCAGGTTCTCCGGGTCGTGAGATCTACTTGTAGCGGTAGACGATCCGTCCGCGCGTGAGGTCGTAGGGCGACAGCTCCACAACGACTCGGTCATCGGGAAGGATGCGGATGTAGTGCATGCGCATCTTGCCACTGATGTGCGCGAGGACCTTGTGACCGTTCTGGAGCTCCACCTTGAACATAGCGTTCGGCAGAGACTCGATCACGGTGCCCTCGATTTCGATGGCGCCTTGCTTCTTGGCCATGTCCTGCTTTCGGGATCGGCTACCTTGATCGGCTTTTGGCATGCCTGAAGGCATGCCTGGGCCGACGTGACAGTCTACGTCAGCCGTTCCTGAAAGACGAATCCGGGGTGTATGCCCGCGAAAGATGATCGATAAGCGGGACGGAGGGGGCGCTCAGGCGAGCGGGTCCGGCGCGGCCGTGATCCCGTACTCCGCCAGCTTGGCCTTGCCGCCGTCGCGGGCGGTCAGGACCAGCGGGCCCTCCTCGGTGAGCGCGACGGAGTGCTCCCAGTGGGAGGACCAGGTGCCGTCGTCGGTCTTGACCGTCCACTCGTCCTCGAGGACGTGGGTGAGCGGAGTGCCGAGGCTGACCATCGGCTCGATGGCCAGGCACATGCCGGGCACCAGGCGCGGGCCCTTGCCCCGCTTGCGCGAGACGTAGTTCAGCAGATGGGGGTCCATGTGCATCTGCGAGCCGATGCCGTGGCCGCCGTACTCCTCGATGATCCCGTACTTGCCGCCGCCGGGCTTCGGCTGCCGGCGGATGTACGTCTCGATGGCACGGGAGATGTCGACCAGCCGGTCGCCCTTGCGGAAGGCGGCGATGCCCGCCCACATGGACTCCTCGGTCACCCGGCTGAGCTCGACGAGCTCCGGAGCGTGACCGCTGCCCACGAAGGCGGTGTAGGCCGCGTCGCCGTGCCAGCCGTCGACGATGGCGCCGCAGTCGATCGAGATGACGTCGCCGTCCTTGAGGACGGTCGCGGTGTCCGGGATGCCGTGGACGACGACGTCGTTCACGGAGGTGCAGATCGTGGCGGGGAAGCCGCCGTAGCCCAGGAAGTTCGGCTTCGCACCGTGGTCGGCGAGCACCTTGCGGGCCACGTCGTCCAGATCCTTGGTGGTGGCCCCGGGGACGGCCGCCTCACGGGTGGCCTCGTGGATCGCCGCGACGACCAGGCCCGCCGCGCGCATCTTCGCGATCTGCTCGGGGGTCTTGATCTCCACCATCGGTCCTGGCCTTCCTTCGTCCCACCGGATACCTCAACGGTACGGCCGCGGGGTCCTGGAGGACACCGCGGCCGCAACGGTCACGCATGTGTTCAGGCGGCGCTGCCGCCCGCGTCCTTCTTCTCGTGCAGCGCGTCCATCGCCCGCTTGGTCACCTCGGCGACCTTGCCCAGGGCCGAGATGGTGCGCACCAGGCCCTGCTGCTTGTAGTAGTCGATGATCGGCTCGGTCTTGCTGTGGTACTCCTCCAGCCGGACCCGCACCTTCTCCTCGGTGTCGTCCGACCGCTGGTACAGCTCACCACCGCACTCGTCGCACACGCCCTCGACCGCCGGAGGCCGGTAGGCCTCGTGGAAGACGTGGCCGCCGTCCTTGCGGCACAGCCGGCGACCGGCGATCCGCTTGACGACCTCCTCCTCGGGGACCTCCAGGTCCAGGACCGCGTCCAGCGCTATCCCGGCCTCGGCGAGGATCTTGTCGAGCGCCTGGGCCTGGCCCACGTTCCGCGGGAAGCCGTCGAGCAGGAAGCCGTTCTCGGCGTCCGGCTGCAGCATGCGGTCCTTGGCCATGCCGATGGTGATCTCGTCGGGGACCAGCCGGCCGGCATCGGTGTACTCCCGGGCCTTGAGGCCCAGCTCCGTGCCCTGGCTGATGTTCGCCCGGAAGAGGTCGCCCGTGGAGATGTGCGGGATCGACAAGTTCCTGGCAAGGTACGCGGCCTGCGTACCCTTGCCGGCCCCGGGAGGCCCGACGAGGACGATGCGCATCAGCGGAGGAACCCTTCGTAGTTACGCTGCTGAAGCTGGCTCTCGATCTGCTTCACGGTCTCCAGGCCGACACCCACGATGATGAGGATGCTCGTCCCGCCGAACGGGAAGTTCTGGTTCGCGTTGAACAGCACCAGCGCCACTGTGGGCACCAGGGCGATCAGACCCAGATACATCGCGCCCGGCCACGTGATGCGGTTGAGCACGTAGCTGAGGTACTCCGCGGTGGGACGACCAGCCCGGATGCCCGGGATGAACCCACCATACTTCTTCATGTTGTCCGCGACTTCTTCGGGGTTGAAGGAGATGGCCACGTAGAAGAAGGCAAAGAAGACAATCAGCAGGAAATACGCGGTGATGTAGATCGGGTGGTCGCCCTTGACCAGGTTGTCCCTGACCCAGTTTGCCCAGGTAGAGGTAGATCCACTGAACTGGACGACCAGTGACGGGATGTACAGGAGCGATGACGCGAAGATGACGGGAATCACACCCGCCTGGTTCACCTTGAGCGGGATGTAGGTGGAGGTTCCACCGTACGAACGACGCCCGATCATGCGCTTCGCGTACTGCACGGGGATACGGCGCTGCGCCTGCTCGACGAAGACGACGAGGGCGACCATCGCCAGACCCACCAGGATGACGGCCCCGAACTCGACCCAGCCGTCCGCGATGTTCCCGGACTTCTTGATCGCCCAGAGGGCACCGGGGAAGCCGGCCGCGATCGACAGGAACATCAGGATCGACATGCCGTTGCCGATGCCGCGGTCGGTGATCAGCTCGCCCAGCCACATGATGAGGGCGGTGCCCGCCGTCATCGTGATGACCATCGTGATCGTGGTGAAGATCGACTGGTCGGGGACGATGTTGAAGCGGTCGGGACACTGCTGGAAGAGGCTGCCGGACCGGGCGGTGGCCACCAGACCGGTGCCCTGCAGGACCGCGAGCGCCACGGTGAGATAACGCGTGTACTGCGTGATCTTCGTCTGGCCGGCCTGGCCCTCCTTCTTGAGGGCTTCCAGGCGCGGGATGACCACGGTGAGCAGCTGCAGGATGATGCTCGCGGTGATGTACGGCATGATGCCGAGCGCGAAGATCGTGAGCTGCAGAAGCGCGCCGCCGCTGAAGAGGTTCACCAGGCCGAAGAGGCCCTGGTTCCCCCCGACCGCCTTGATGCAGGAGTTGACCACCTGGTAGTCGACACCCGGGATCGGGATGTGGGCTCCCAGCCGGAACAGCACCATGATGGCCAGCGTGAACAGCAGCTTCTTGCGCAGGTCGGGCGTCTTGAACGCCCGGGCGAACGCGGTGAGCACGGTGCCTCCTGCGCCCCCCGCTTCTTGGGCGGGAGGTGACGGTGTTGAAAGCTACGAATGGTGGAACTGCAAAACGATGGGGCTGCCTGACCCGCGTCAGCGCACAGGCTCCGCAAGACTAGCCCGGCCCACCTTACCGGCGAGCATCCGTCCCCGGAATGACCAACCGGGGATGCCCCGCACGAAAGTGCGGAACATCCCCGGCCGGATGCGGCATCACTGTCAGACGAGCTCGGTGACCGAGCCGCCCGCGGCGGTGATCTTCTCCTTGGCGGAGCCGGAGACCGCGTCAACGGTCACCTGCAGCGCCACGGAGACCTCGCCGGTGCCGAGCACCTTGACGAGCTGGTTCTTCCGCACGGCACCCTTGGCGACCAGGTCGGCCACCGTGACCTCGCCACCCTCGGGGTAGAGCGCGGCCAGCTTGTCCAGGTTCACGACCTGGAACTCGGTGCGGAACGGGTTCTTGAAGCCCTTCAGCTTCGGGAGGCGCATGTGGAGGGGCATCTGCCCACCCTCGAAGCGCTCCGGAACCTGGTAACGGGCCTTCGTGCCCTTGGTACCACGACCGGCCGTCTTGCCCTTGGAGCCCTCACCACGACCGACACGGGTCTTGGCGGTCTTGGCGCCCGGGGCCGGACGGAGGTTGTGGACCTTCAGCGGAGACTGCTCTCCCATGTCAGTCGACCTCCTCGACCGTGACGAGGTGGCGGACGGTGTGGACCATGCCGCGGATCTCCGGGCGGTCCTCCTTGACCACGACGTCGTTCAGCCGCTTCAGGCCGAGCGAACGTAGGGTGTCACGGTGGTTCTGCTTGCTGCCGATGTAGGACTTGACCTGCGTGACCTTGAGGCGAGCCATCACGCACCCACCCCAGCACGCGCACGCAGCAGAGCGGCCGGAGCCACGTCCTCGAGCGGCAGACCACGACGCGCGGCGATCTCCTCGGGGCGCTGCAGGCCCTTCAGAGCCTCCACCGTGGCGTGCACGATGTTGATCGCGTTGTCGGAGCCGAGCGACTTCGACAGCACGTCGTGGATGCCGGCGCACTCCAGAACGGCGCGCACCGGACCACCGGCGATCACACCCGTACCGGGGGAAGCAGGCTTGAGCAGGACGACGCCCGCGGCCTTCTCGCCCTGGATCGGGTGGGGGATGGTGCCCTGGATACGGGGGACCTTGAAGAAGTGCTTCTTGGCCTCCTCAACGCCCTTGGCGATGGCGGCCGGCACCTCCTTGGCCTTGCCGTAACCGACACCCACGGTGCCGTCACCATCGCCCACCACGACCAGCGCGGTGAAGCTGAAGCGACGACCACCCTTCACAACCTTGGCGACGCGGTTGATCGCGACGACGCGCTCAACGTACGCGGTCTTCTCGGCGGCAGCTGCGCCGCCGTCACGGCCCTTCCGGTCCCGCCGCTCGCCGCCACCGGCACCGCCACCGCGGCGCTGGGGTCCAGCCATTGGATTTACCTCTCTCTGTTTCCGCTAGCTACGGAACCGGCTCAGAAACCGAGCCCGGCTTCGCGGGCGGCGTCGGCCAGGGCAGCGATGCGACCGGCGTACCGGTTGCCACCGCGGTCGAACACAACGGTCCCGACGCCGGCCGCCTTGGCCCGCTCGGCGACCAGCTGGCCGACCTTCTTCGCCTGCTCGGTCTTGTCACCCTCGGCACCCCGGATCGAGGTGTCCAGGTGCGAGGCCGAGGCCAGGGTGTGGCCCTTCAGGTCGTCGATGACCTGCGCCGTGATGCCCCGGTTGGAACGGGTCACGACCAGGCGCGGACGCACCTCGGTGCCCGAGATCCGCTTGCGGACGCGGATGTGGCGACGCTTCTTGGCAGCGCCCTTGTAAGCGTCGCCCTTGGCGATCTTCACGCCGTATGCCATGGCTTACTTACCAGCCTTTCCGACCTTGCGGCGGATGACTTCGCCCTCGTACTTGACGCCCTTGGCCTTGTACGGGTCGGGCTTCCGCAGCTTGCGGATGTTCGCGGCGACCTCGCCGACCTTCTGCTTGTCGATGCCCTCGACCGAGAACTTGGTGGGGCTCTCGACCTTGAAGGAGATGCCCTCCGGGGCCTCGACCAGGATCGGGTGGCTGTAGCCCAGGGCGAACTCCAGGTTGGAGCCCTTCGCCTGGACGCGGTAGCCGACACCGCTGATCTCGAGCTTCTTCACGTAGCCCGCGGTCACGCCGGTGATCATGTTCGCCACCAGCGTGCGGGACAGGCCGTGCAGGGCCTTGTTCATACGCTCGTCGTTCGGACGCGACACCTGAAGGGTGCCGTCCTCGCTCTTGACGATGTCGATCGGCGCGGCAACGGTGTGGGTCAGGGAACCCTTGGGGCCCTTCACCGAGACCGTCCGGCCATCGATGGTGACGTCCACGCCGGCGGGAACCGGGATGGGCAGCCGTCCAATACGCGACATGGCTATACCTCCGTTTCCCGACTACCAGACGTAGGCGAGGACTTCCCCACCCACGCCCTTCTTGTTGGCCTGCTTGTCGGTGAGGAGACCGTGGGAGGTGGAGATGATCGCCACGCCCAGGCCGCCGAGCACCTTCGGCAGGTTGGTGGACTTTGCATAGACCCGCAGACCGGGCTTGCTGATGCGCTTGATGCCGGCGATCGAGCGCTCGCGGTTCGGACCGAACTTCAGGTCGATGGTGAGGTTCTTGCCGACCTCGGCGTCCTCGACCTTCCAGCCCTGGATGTAGCCCTCCTGCTGGAGGATCTCCGCGATGTGCGACTTGATCTTGCTGAACGGCATGGTGACCTCGTCGTGGTACGCGGAGTTCGCGTTCCGCAGACGCGTCAGCATGTCTGCGATCGGGTCAGTCATGGTCATGTGATGGCCTTAGGCCTCTCTCGCCGGGGTTTCCTATATGCGCCATCCCTCTCCCCCATAAGGCTGGGGACGGGTGCGGCGCGGGGACCTACGGCGTAGTAAGACGGTCATGGGCGGCGGGCGCCCAACCCTTCTACCCTACGGTATTCAGGGCTGGGCTCCCGCCACTCATCTGCTTACCGAGAGCCCTGGTGGTCTACCAGGAGCTCTTGGTCACGCCCGGCAGCTCACCGCGGTGCGCCATCTCACGAAGGCACACGCGGCAGAGGCCGAACTTGCGGTACACGGAGTGCGGACGGCCACAGCGCTGGCAGCGCGTGTAGCCACGCACGCCGAACTTGGGCTTGCGGGCGGCCTTCGCGATAAGAGCCTTCTTCGCCACGGCTCACGCCTCCTTGAACGGGAAGCCGAGGTGACGAAGGAGCGCGCGGCCCTCAGCGTCGTTGGTCGCCGTGGTCACCACGGTGATGTCCATACCCCGGGTGCGGTCGATCTTGTCCTGGTCGATCTCGTGGAACATGACCTGCTCCGTGAGACCGAAGGTGTAGTTGCCACGGCCGTCGAACTGCTTCGGCGACAGACCGCGGAAGTCGCGGATGCGCGGGAGCGCGAGCGACAGCAGACGGTCCAGGAACTCCCACATGCGGTCACCGCGGAGGGTGACGTGGGCGCCGATCGGCTGACCCTCACGCAGCTTGAACTGCGCGATGGACTTCCGGGCCTTGGTGACGGCCGGCTTCTGGCCGGTGATCGTGGTGAGGTCGCGGATCGCGCCCTCGATCAGCTTGGAGTCGCGGGCGGCGTCGCCCACACCCATGTTGACCACGATCTTGGTGAGGCCGGGGATCTGCATGACGTTCTCGTACTGGAACTCGTCACGCATCTTGCCCGCGATCTCCTCGCGGTAGCGCGCCTTCAGACGAGGCGAAGTGGTGGCAGTCATCAGATGTCCTCACCCGTCCGCTTGGCAACGCGGATCTTGTTGCCCTCGTCGTCGAAGCGGTAGCCGACGCGAGTCACGACCTTGTTGCCGTCCTTCTCAACGACCAGCTGGACGTTGGAGACGTGGACGGGCGCCTCGGTCGTGATGATGCCGCCGGTCTTCGAACCGCGAGCGGTCTGGCCGGCCTTGGTGTGCTTCTTGACCCGGTTGACACCCTCGACCAGGACACGGTCCTCAGTGGGGTAGGCCGCGATGACCTTGCCCTGCTTGCCCTTGTCCTTACCGGTGATGACCTGGACCAGGTCGCCCTTCTTGATCTTCATCGGTTACAGCACCTCCGGCGCGAGCGAGACGATCTTCATGAACTTCTTCTCGCGCAGCTCCCGGCCCACGGGGCCGAAGATGCGGGTGCCGCGGGGGTCACCGTCGTTCTTGAGGATGACGGCCGCGTTCTCGTCGAAACGAATGTACGAACCGTCGGGACGGCGGCGCTCCTTGACGGTGCGCACGACGACCGCCTTGACGACGTCGCCCTTCTTCACGTTGCCACCGGGGATCGCGTCCTTGACGGTGGCGACGATGACGTCACCGATTCCCGCGTAGCGGCGACCGGAGCCACCGAGCACACGGATGCAAAGGATCTCCTTTGCGCCCGTGTTGTCGGCGACACGAAGTCGCGACTCCTGCTGGATCACGTCTATCTCCTGATCGTCTGCCGGTTCCCTCCGGGGCGGGCCCGGAGAGCCTGGCGGAACCGTCCTGCGGGGAACCCCCCGCAGGAATTACGTGCCGGCCGGGGCCGGGCCGCGCGAACGGGTCGCGCGGCCCGGCCGGCCGAGCGGTGTTACTTGGCCTTCTCGAGGATCTCGACGACGCGCCAGCGCTTGCTCGCGGACAGCGGCCGGGTCTCCATGAGGAGGACACGGTCGCCGACGCCCGCGGCGTTCTGCTCGTCGTGCGCCTTGAGCTTGTTGGTACGGCGGATGACCTTGCCGTACAGGGCGTGCTTCACACGGTCCTCGACGGCGACCACAACGGTCTTGTCCATCTTGTCGCTGACCACGAGGCCCTCACGGGTCTTGCGGTCGCCGCGCTGCTCGCTGCTCTCAGTCACATTCTTCTCGCTCATCAGGCGCTCTCCACCGTCTCGATGCCGAGCTCACGCTCACGCATGAGGGTGTAGATCCGGGCGATGTCCTTGCGGACAACCTTCAGCCGGGAGTTGTTCTCGAGCTGTCCGGTGGCCGCCTGGAAGCGGAGGTTGAACAGCTCCTCCTTGGCCTCACGCAGCTTGCCGACGAGTTCCTCGTCGCCCAGCTGGCGCAGCTCGGTCGCCTTGGTACCGGCCGCCATTACAGCTCACCTGCCTCGCGCCGGACGATCCGGCACTTCATCGGAAGCTTGTGGGCGGCTCGGGTGAGCGCCTCACGCGCAACCTTCTCGTTCGGGAAGGACAGCTCGAACATCACCCGACCGGGCTTGACGTTCGCGACCCACCACTCCGGGGAGCCCTTACCGGAACCCATGCGGGTTTCGGCCGGCTTCTTCGTGAGCGGACGGTCCGGGTAGATGTTGATCCAGACCTTGCCGCCACGGCGGATGTGACGGGTGATGGCGATACGAGCGGACTCGATCTGCCGGTTCGTCACGTACGCGGGGGTGACGGCCTGGATGCCGTACTCACCGAACGCCAGCTCGGTGCCACCCTTGGCCATGCCATCACGCTTCGGGTGGTGCTGCTTACGGTGCTTGACCCGACGGGGGATCAGCATGGGGGTCAGGCCTCCGTTCCGGTGGTCTCCGCGGCCGGAGCCTCAGCGGTGGTCACCTCGGCCTTGGGGGCCTGGGCGTCACCCTGGGGACGACGGCCACGGCCGCCGCGCTCGCCACCGCGGCGCTGCGGACGGTCGTTGCCACCACCACGGGCCGGACGGTTGCCGGCACGGGCGGCGGCGTTGTCGGCGCGGACCTCGGCGATGTTCTTGACATTGCCCTTGTAGATCCACACCTTCACGCCGATGCGGCCGAAGGTCGTACGGGCCTCGAAGAAGCCGTAGTCGACATTGGCGCGCAGGGTGTGCAGCGGGACGCGACCCTCGCGGTAGAACTCCGAGCGGGACATCTCGGCGCCGCCGAGACGGCCACCGCACTGGATCTTGATGCCCTTGGCGCCGGCCTTCATCGTGCTCTGCATCGACTTGCGCATGGCACGACGGAAGGAGACGCGGGAGGACAGCTGCTCGGCGACGGCCTGGGCCACCAGCTGAGCGTCCGTCTCCGGGTTCTTGACCTCGAGGATGTTCAGCTGGACCTGCTTGCCGGTCAGCTTCTCCAGGTCACCGCGGATGCGGTCGGCCTCCGCGCCGCGACGGCCGATGACGATGCCCGGCCGGGCGGTGTGGATGTCGACGCGGACGCGGTCGCGGGTGCGCTCGATCTCGACCTTCGAGATGCCGGCCCGCTCCATGCCCTGCGTCATCATCCGGCGGATGGCGACGTCTTCCTTGACGTAGTCCTTGTACAGCTTGTCGGCGTACCAGCGGGACTTGAAGTCCGTGGTGATGCCGAGGCGGAACCCGTACGGGTTAACCTTCTGGCCCATTACCGGGTTCCTTCCTTGCTGCTGACGACCACGGTGATGTGGCTGGTCCGCTTACGGATCCGGTAGGCACGGCCCTGCGCACGCGGACGGAACCGCTTCAGGGTCGGGCCCTCGTCCACGAACGCCTCGCTGATGTACAGCGACTGGGCGTCGGTGTGGTCGTAGTTGTGCGCGGCGTTGGCAATGGCGCTGTCGAGCACCTTGCCCACCGGCACGCTCGCGGCCTGCGGGGCGAAACGCAGGACCGCCTGAGCCTCCGTGGCACTCATGCCACGGATGAGGTCCACCACGCGGCGGGCCTTCATGGGCGTGACGCGGATGTACCGCGCCTGGGCCCTGGCTTCCATGGTTGTCCCTTCGGTGTCTGTCTGTGTCGTCACTGTTCCGCTCCGCAGGTCAGCGACGACGCGACTTGCGGTCGTCCTTCTCGTGGCCGCGGAAGGTGCGGGTCGGCGCGAACTCGCCGAGCTTGTGGCCGACCATCGACTCGGTGACAAACACCGGGACGTGCTTACGGCCGTCGTGCACCGCGATCGTGTGGCCCAGCATCGCCGGGATGATCATCGAGCGGCGGGACCAGGTCTTGATGACGTTGTGGGTACCGGCCTCGTTCTGAACGTCCACCTTCTTGATCAGGTGGTCGTCGACGAAGGGCCCCTTCTTGAGACTACGCGGCATCTAAACCCGCTCCTAGCGCTTCTTGTTCGTCTTGCGGCGGCGGACGATGTACTTGCTGCTGGCCTTCTTCGGCGAGCGAGTACGACCTTCCTTCTGGCCCCACGGGCTGACCGGGTGGCGACCACCGGAGGTCTTGCCCTCACCACCACCGTGCGGGTGGTCGACGGGGTTCATGGCCACGCCGCGGACGGTCGGGCGGACGCCCTTCCAGCGCATACGGCCGGCCTTGCCCCAGTTGATGTTCGACTGCTCGGCGTTGCCGACCTCGCCGATGGTGGCGCGGCAGCGCGCGTCGACCAGCCGGACTTCACCGGAGGGCATGCGAAGGGTGGCCATGGAGCCCTCCTTCGCCAGCAGCTGCACGGAAGAACCCGCGGAACGGGAGATCTTCGCGCCGCCGCCGGGACGCAGCTCGATGGCGTGGACGGTCGTACCCACCGGGATGTAGCGCAGCGGCAGGTTGTTGCCCGGCTTGATGTCGGCGCCAGGGCCGTTCTCGATCCGGTCACCCTGGCTCAGCTTGGCCGGGGCCAGGATGTAGCGCTTCTCGCCGTCCGCGTAGTGGAGCAGCGCGATGCGCGCGGTGCGGTTGGGGTCGTACTCGATGTGCGCGACCTTGGCCGGCACGCCGTCCTTGTCGTGACGACGGAAGTCGATCACGCGGTAGGCGCGCTTGTGGCCACCGCCCTGGTGGCGAACGGTCACACGACCGGCGTTGTTACGGCCGCCCTTGCTGTGCAGGGGGCGGACCAGCGACTTCTCCGGCGTGGACCGCGTGATCTCGACGAAGTCGGCGACGCTGGAGCCACGACGGCCCGGGGTCGTCGGCTTGTACTTGCGGATACCCATTTCTCAGTCCTCGGAAGATTCCGGACTTCTGAACGTTCCGGCCTCCGTTAGGAGACCGGGCCGCCGAAGATGTCGATGCGGTCGCCCTCAGCGAGGGTCACGATGGCGCGCTTGGTGTCCTTGCGCTTGCCGAAACCGGTCTTGGTGCGCTTGCGCTTACCCTGACGGTTGATCGTGTTGACCCCGGTGACCTTGACCGAGAAGACCGCCTCGACGGCCTGCTTGATCTGGGTCTTGTTGGCACGCGGGTCGACGACGAACGTGTACTTGTTCTCGTCCAGCAGCGCGTAGCTCTTCTCGGAGACCACCGGCTTGACCAGGATGTCACGGTGGTCCGTGAAGGTCTTACTGGTGATCGCGGTCTGCTCGGCCATCAGGCGTCGCTCCCTTCGGTCTCGGCGGCGCCGGAACCGGGGACACCGATGAACCGGTCGAAGGCGGCCTTGGTGAAGACCACGTCGTCGGAGACGAGCACGTCGTACGTGTTCAGCTGGCCGGCCTCCAGGATGTGGACCTGGGGCAGGTTGCGGGCGGAGAGCCACGCGACCTCTTCGGCGCGGTCGGCGACGAGCAGCACGTTCTTGCGGTCGCTGATCTTGCCCAGCAGCGTCTTCGCGGCCTTCGTCGACGGGGCCTCGCCCTCGACGACGCCGGTCACGACGTGGATGCGGTTGTGACGCGCCCGGTCGGTGAGGGCACCGCGCAGGGCGGCGGCCTTCATCTTCTTCGGGGTCCGCTGCGAGTAGTCACGCGGCACGGGACCGTGCACGACGCCACCACCGGCGAACTGCGGGGCGCGGGTCGAACCCTGACGGGCGCGGCCGGTGCCCTTCTGGCGGTACGGCTTCTTGCCGCCACCGCGGACCTCGCCACGCGTCTTGACCTTGTGCGTGCCCTGACGGGCGGCGGCCAGCTGCGCCACGACGACCTGGTGGATCAGCGGGATGCTGACCTTCGCGTCGAAGATCTCGCCCGGGAGCTCAACGGTCCCGGTCTTGTCGCCGGCGGGCGACAGAATGTCAATGGTGCTCATATCCTCAGGCCCCCTTGGCCGCGGTGCGGACCAGGACGAGGCCGCCGTTCGGGCCGGGAACCGCGCCCTTGATGAGCAGCAGGCCCTTCTCCGCGTCAACAGCGTGGACGGTCAGGTTCTGGGTGGTGACCCGCTCGTTGCCCATGCGGCCCGCCATGCGCAGACCCTTGAACACACGGCCCGGGGTGGCGCAGCCACCGATGGAGCCGGGAGAGCGGTGCTTGCGCTGGGTGCCGTGACCGGCGCCGAGGCCCTTGAAGTTGTGACGCTTCATGACACCGGCGAAGCCCTTGCCCTTGCTCTTGCCGGTGACGTCCACCTTCACGCCGGCCTCGAACACCTCGGCGGTGATCTCCTGGCCGAGGGTGTACTCGGCGGCGTCCGCAGTGCGGAGCTCCACCAGGTGGCGGCGGGGGGTCACGTCGGCCTTGGCGAAGTGGCCCTTGAGGGGCTTGTTCACCTTGCGCGGGTCGATCTCGCCGAAGGCGATCTGGACCGACTCGTAACCGTCGACGTCGTTCGTGCGCACCTGGGTCACGACGTTCGGACCGGCCTTGACCACGGTCACCGGGACGACACGGTTGTTCTCGTCCCAGACCTGGGTCATGCCGAGCTTCTCGCCCAGGATGCCCTTGATCTGCTTAGCCATCTGTTCCGCGCCTCTCAGAGCTTGATCTCGATGTCGACGCCGGCCGGAAGGTCCAGGCGCATCAACGAGTCAACGGTCTTGGGCGTCGGGTCGAGGATGTCGATCAGGCGCTTGTGCGTGCGCATCTCGAAGTGCTCGCGCGAGTCCTTGTACTTGTGCGGCGACTTGATGACGCAGTACACGTTCTTCTCAGTGGGCAGCGGCACCGGGCCCGCGACCTGCGCACCAGTACGCGTCACCGTCTCGACGATCTTCTTCGCCGAGGAGTCGATGACCTCGTGGTCGTAGGCCTTGAGCCGGATGCGGATCTTCTGTCCCGCCATGGCTACTTCGTAGTCCTGTCTGCTAGTGAACGCTCTGGAACTCGGTGGTTCGACCGTCTTCTCCGACCCACGCGGTCGGGCGTGTCGCTTCCCTTCCCTTAAATCTCCGCATGGCGGAGACCCTCAGGGAGGGGATACGTGGGAGAAGACACCCACCGAGCGCCTGGCGAGCACCCCGCTGACGCTTCCCGGAAGATTCCCGTACGTCCGCCACCCCGCCTGGGGCGGAGAGTGGCGACGAGTACTGTGGGACTCGCTTCCGGTCCTCCCGACGGGAGGCGCGCAGCATCGGCACTCGACCGAGCAACCCGGCTAGTCTGCCATACCGGACGGGCCGGACGCCAATCGGGGCGCAGTACCTTACCCCCCGGCCCCGCTCCCCCAAACCCGGGTCAGAGTCCGGATGTGTACACCAGCAGCCGCGGGGTGCCGGTTGGGGCGTCCACGGGGACACCGGGGGTGGCGTTGGCGAGCAGCCAGGAGGCGAGGAAGGGCGTGTCGGCGTCCCCGTACGTGTCCTTGTAGAGCGCCGCCACTCCCGTGACGTGCGGGGCGGCCATCGAGGTGCCGCTCATGCGGACCAGACCGCCGCCCATGGCCGCTGAGGTGATCCCCGTCCCCGGGGCGCTGATGTCCACGCAGCCGCCCCAGTTGCTGAAGGACGCCTTGCGGTCCGACTCGTCGATCGCGGCCACCGTGAACGCGCCCGGCGCGCCGGCCGGGGAGACCCCGCAGGCGTCCTCGTCGGAGTTGCCCGCGGCGACGACCGGGAAGACCCCTGCGGCCGCCAGCCCCTCCACCGCGCGGTCGGCCGCGTCGCTGTGGGCGCCGCCGGTCGACAGGTTGGCGACCGCGGGACGCACCGCGTGGGCCGCCACCCAGTTCATCCCGGCGACCACCGTGGCCACCGACCCGCGGCCGTCGCAGCCCAGCACCCGCACCGAGACCAGCTTCGTGGCCCTGGCGACCCCGGTGGTGGCGCCGCCGACGGTACCCGCGACGTGCGTGCCGTGGCCGTTGCAGTCGGCGCCGTCCCGGCCGTCCTCCACCGCGTCGAACCCGGGCGCCGCCCGCCCGCCGAACTCGGCGTGCCCGAAGTCGATACCGGTGTCGATGACATACGAGGTGACCTTGGCGCCCGTCGCCCGCACACCGAGGGCCGCGCCGTCGCGGGCCCGGCTGCCGATGCGGGCCAGGCCCCAGGACGCCCCGGCGGCGGCCGCCGCCGTCTGCGCGGCCGGCTTCGGTGCCGCGACCTCGGCGTCCTGCTCCACGGCCTCCACCCCGGGCACCGCGCGCAGCCGCGTGACCTGTCCGTCCGTCAGCCGGGCGGCGAAGCCCACCAGCGCGCTGGTGTACGTGAACATCGCCCGCGCCTCGACGCTGCGCAGCACCGTGCCCGGGTCCGTGCCCGGTCGCAGCATCACCAGGTACTGCCCGGTGATGCCGCCCTGCGCCGCCATCCTCAGCGGGGCCCCCGGCGGCTCCGGTGCCGCGACGGCCCCGCCGAGGGCGGGCAGGACGGCCGTCAGGGCGGCGGCGGCGACCACTGCCCGGCGCTGGGACAGGCGCATGGCGGGCTCCTCGGGGACTCGTACGGGTGTGCACCGAACGTCACAAGTCGTAACACCGAGTGCTCACGCCCTGCTCGCGCAGTGCGCCGATCGGGCGAGCGGGCACGTCGGTCCGTCGACGCCGCCATCGGGGCGGTTTGCCTCTCGGTGACGTGCGCGCGTCGCCCGAGTGGCGCACGCCGCAACGGCGCGCGGCAACCTCCCGGGCGCAACGGCCCTCTAGCGTGGCGTGAAGATCGTTCCCACCCGCCGGCGCTTCCTCTCCGTCCTCGCCGCCGGCACCGCGACGGTCGCCGTGGGCGGCTGCTCCCGGACAGGCGGCGCGGCCACCGGCCCGGAGCCGGCGCCCGCTCCCCTGGCGTTCCGGAGCACGGCCGGCGGAGCGCGGCTGCTCCAGGTGCTGGCGCATCCCGACGACGAGCTGTACTTCATGAACCCGGACACCGTGCAGCTCGTCGAGGCGGGCGTCCCCGTGGTGTCGGTGTACGTCACCGCGGGCGAGGCGCTCGGCGTCAACCGCCCGCCGGGGCGCCCGCGTCCGGCTCCCGACAAGGCCGCCTACTCCGCCGCCCGCCACCAGGGACTGCGGCAGGCGTACGCGGCGATGCTCGGCACCGACATCTTCACGCCCTGGCGGCGCGGCACCACGCGGCTGGCCCACGGCATGTCCGCCGAGGTCGACGAGCTGCGCGTGGGCGACCGCGAGGCGGTGCTGGTCTTCCTCAACCTCGCCATGCACGGCACGACCGCCAGGGTCGGGCTGCCGCAGTTGTGGCAGCTGCCCGGCATGACGCTGCCGACCTTCGCCTCCGCCGGCTCGCCCAACACCGCCACGGACACCTACACGCACGAGGTCCTGGTGGACGTGCTCGCCGGGCTGCTGGAGCGCTACCGGCCGACCGTCGTCCACACCCTCGACCCCGATCCGGACCTGGAGGCCAACCAGGTCACCCGGCGGCGGGACATCGAGCAGCTGGGCTACAGCGACCACTGGGACCACACGGCGACCGCGCTCTTCGCCTGGAAGGCCATCGCCCGCCACGCCGACACCGTGGCCCGCAGCGAGGGCGTCGCGCCCGCCTTCCTGACGACGGCCTACCGCGGCTACTACAACCGCCACTGGCCCCACAACCTGCCGCCC
This sequence comes from Streptomyces sp. BoleA5, assembly GCF_000373665.1. Lineage (NCBI taxonomy): Bacteria > Bacillati > Actinomycetota > Actinomycetes > Kitasatosporales > Streptomycetaceae > Streptomyces > Streptomyces sp. BoleA5. The sequence goes on along the minus strand of NZ_KB892096.1, from coordinate 165,977 downwards.
GCGCTGCTGCGCCGCAAGGCCGGCTACCTCGCCCCGTACGGCGGCGCCCCCGACTGGCCGTGCGGCGATCCCTCCGGCTGCGGCGACTACCCGGTCGGCATGGGCAGACCGCTCACCAACCGCAAGGGCTGGGTGCGCAGCACCCATTACCGTCACCCCGGCACCCGCCTCGTCCCGGGGACCGACGCCCAGGGGCGGCTGGTGGCCCACGGCGTGCTCGGCACGCGCGCGGTGCGCTGGCGGGAGACGGTCCCCGGCAGCGGACGCTGGGGCCCGCCGCGGGACCTGGGCGGCGGGCCGCTCGCCCCCGCGCTGAGTGTCGTCGCCGACCCGGCAGGCGGCGGGCCGCTGCTGTTCGCGCTGCGGTTCGCCTCCCTGGGCAGCGACCGGGCGGCGAACACCAGGGACGTGGTGGTGCTGGAGAAGGGCCGCGACTGGCAGGGGCTCGGCTCCCCCGAGGACGACCCGGACCGGGGGCGCAGGATCGGCGTGCCCGTCGCGGTGGCCGCCCCGGACGGCCGGGTGCACCTGTTCGTACGCAACGCCGCCAAGGGCCTCAGCACCCGCGTACGGGAGCCCGACGGCATCTGGGGCGGCTGGCAGGACCTCGGCGGCGGCGAGGTCCAGGACGGGCTGAGCGCGGTCGTGGACCGCGACGCACGGGTCCATGTGTTCGCCGCGGGGCGGACGGCCGTACACCACTGGTCCCAGGACGCGCCGGGCCGGCCGTTCACCTGGCGCGCGCTGACCGCACTTCCGGTCCCGGCCGATCCCCCCGCCGCCGCGGCGGAGCCCGACGGCTCGCTGTCACTGGTCTACCGGCCGCCCGCGAGCGACGAACTCGTCGTCCACCGGCTCGGCGCCGTCCGTGCGGCGGCCGGACCGGACCGGCCGCGGACCTTCGACGGCTACGGCCCGATCGCCCAGGCCCACGGCCTGCTCGCCGGCCGCGCCGCCGACGGCGCCGTCCGCGTGGCCGGTCTCGCCCAACCGGCCGGCGCGCTGCGCCCCGGCACCCCCGGATACGGCTTCCCGGCCCTGCACGCCCGCCCCGGCGCCCGGCCGGCCGTCGCGGGGTTCGGGGCGGACGCGTCCCCCTGGATCTGGCGGCCGGAACTGCGCACCCCGGTCTAGGCCCCGGCCCAAGGACAACGGGTCCCGGGACAACGGGTCCCGGGACAACGGGTCCCGGGACAACGGGTCCCGGGACAACGGCGAGGGCCCCGGCCCACCGCTCACGCGGTGGGCCGGGGCCCTCGTGCAACTCGCCTACGGCAAGCGGCAGATCGCCGGGATCCTTACTTCAGGATCTTGGTGACCTGGCCGGCGCCGACGGTCCGGCCACCCTCGCGGATGGCGAACTTCAGGCCCTCCTCCATGGCGATCGGCTGGATCAGCGCGACCGTCATGGCGGTGTTGTCGCCCGGCATGACCATCTCGGTGCCCTCGGGGAGGGTCACGACGCCGGTCACGTCCGTGGTACGGAAGTAGAACTGCGGGCGGTAGTTGTTGAAGAACGGGGTGTGACGACCACCCTCGTCCTTCGACAGGATGTAGGCCTGGGCCTCGAAGTCGGTGTGCGGCGTGACCGTACCCGGCTTGATGATGACCTGGCCGCGCTCGACGTCCTCGCGCTTGATGCCGCGGAGCAGCAGACCGACGTTCTCACCGGCCTGGCCCTCGTCGAGCAGCTTGCGGAACATCTCGATACCGGTGACCGTGGTGGTGGTCTTCTCGGTCTTGATGCCGATGATGTCGACGGTCTCGTTGACCTTGAGGATACCGCGCTCGATACGACCGGTGACGACGGTGCCACGACCGGTGATCGTGAAGACGTCCTCGATCGGCATCAGGAACGGCTTGTCGACGTCGCGCTCGGGGGTGGGGACGGACTCGTCCACGGCCTTCATCAGACCGAGGAGCTTCTCGCCCCACTCCTTGTCGCCCTCCAGCGCCTTCAGCGCGGAGACGCGGACGACCGGCAGGTCGTCGCCCGGGAACTCGTACTCGGAGAGCAGCTCACGGACCTCGAGCTCGACGAGCTCCAGGATCTCCTCGTCGTCGACCATGTCGGCCTTGTTCAGCGCGACGACGATGTAGGGAACGCCGACCTGGCGGGCCAGGAGCACGTGCTCCTTGGTCTGCGGCATCGGACCGTCGGTGGCGGCGACCACGAGGATGGCGCCGTCCATCTGCGCGGCACCGGTGATCATGTTCTTGATGTAGTCCGCGTGACCCGGGCAGTCGACGTGCGCGTAGTGGCGCGCGTCGGTCTGGTACTCGACGTGCGCGATGGAGATGGTGATACCGCGCTGACGCTCCTCCGGCGCCTTGTCGATCTGGTCGAACGGCGTGAAGGGGTTCAGGTCCGGGTACGCGTCGTGCAGCACCTTGGTGATCGCAGCGGTAAGAGTGGTCTTACCGTGGTCGATGTGACCGATGGTGCCGATGTTGACGTGCGGCTTAGTCCGCTCGAACTTCGCCTTCGCCACTGGGGTCCTCCTGGGGAGTTGCTGTACGCCTTACTTCATCGGCGCCAGGGTGATCTTTGCTGGGTTACGGGCGGCCGGGGCATCCGACGCTCCCCTTGCGGTTCGCGGCGGAATACCCCTAAGCCTCCCGGTCAAGCCTAGTGCGAGAACAACTGCTGGGTTACTCGCCCTTGGCCTTCGCGATGATCTCCTCGGCGACGTTCTTGGGAACCTCGGCGTAGGAGTCGAACTGCATCGAGTAGCTCGCGCGACCCGACGTCTTGCTGCGGAGGTCGCCGACGTAGCCGAACATCTCCGAAAGCGGCACCAGGCCCTTGACGACCCGGGCGCCACTGCGCTCCTCCATGGCCTGGATCTGGCCACGGCGGGAGTTGAGGTCGCCGATGACGTCGCCCATGGACTCCTCGGGCGTGGTGACCTCGACGGCCATCATCGGCTCGAGGAGGACGGGGCTCGCCTTGCGGGCGCCCTCCTTGAAGGCCTGCGAACCGGCGATCTTGAACGCCAGCTCGGAGGAGTCGACCTCGTGGTAGCCACCGTCGAGAAGGATGACGCGAACGCCGACCATCTCGTAGCCGGCCAGGATGCCGAACTTCATGGCCTCCTGGGCGCCCGCGTCCACCGACGGGATGTACTCGCGGGGGATGCGGCCACCGGTGACCTTGTTGACGAACTCGTAGGAGGCGTCTCCGCCCTCCAGCGGCTCCAGCGCGATCTGCACCTTCGCGAACTGGCCGGTACCACCGGTCTGCTTCTTGTGCGTGTAGTCGATCCGCTCGACCGTCTTGCGGATGGTCTCGCGGTAGGCGACCTGGGGCTTGCCCACGTTCGCCTCGACCTTGAACTCACGCTTCATGCGGTCGACCAGCACCTCGAGGTGCAGCTCGCCCATGCCGCCGATGATCGTCTGACCGGTCTCCTCGTCCGAGTGGACCTGGAAGGAGGGGTCCTCCTCCGAGAGACGCTGGATGGCGACACCCAGCTTCTCCTGGTCGCCCTTGGACTTGGGCTCGATCGCGACCTGGATGACCGGAGCCGGGAAGTCCATGGACTCCAGGATCACCGGGTTCTTGTCGTCGGACAGCGTCTCACCGGTGGTGGTCTGCTTCAGGCCCATGACGGCGACGATGTCGCCGGCGCCCACCGACTCGATCTCCTCACGCTTGTTCGCGTGCATGCGGTAGATCTTGCCGATGCGCTCCTTCTTGCCCTTGACGGAGTTCAGCACGGAACTGCCGGACTCCAGGCGGCCCGAGTACACCCGGACGAAGGTGAGCTTGCCGAGGTGCGGGTCGCTCATGATCTTGAACGCGAGGCCGGAGAAGGGCTCGTCGTCCGACGGCTTGCGCTTGATGATCTGCTCGGCGTCGCCGACGGCGTGGCCCTCGATGGCCTCGACGTCCAGCGGCGACGGCAGGTAGCGCACGACCGCGTCGAGCAGGGGCTGGACGCCCTTGTTCTTGAACGCGGTGCCGCAGAACACCGGGGTGACGGTGACGGAGCCCGCGCCGCCCTTGGAGGCGAGGGTGATGCGGCGGATGGCCGCGATCAGCTGCTCCTGGCTGGGCTCGGTGCCCTCCAGGTACAGCTCCATCATCTCCTCGTCGTTCTCGGCGACGGCCTCGAGCAGCTTGCCGCGCCACTCGTCGGCGGCCTCGGTGTGGGTGTCCGGGATGTCGACGACGTCGTACATCTCACCCTTGGTGGCCTCGGCGGACCACACGAGGGCCTTCATCTGGACGAGGTCGACCACGCCCTTGAAGTCGGCCTCGGCACCGATCGGCAGCTGCATGACCAGCGGAACCGCGCCCAGGCGGTCCACGATCATGTCGACGCAGCGGTGGAACTCGGCACCGGTCCGGTCCAGCTTGTTGACGAAGCAGATACGCGGCACGCCGTAGCGGTCGGCCTGACGCCACACGGTCTCGGACTGCGGCTCGACGCCGGCGACACCGTCGAACACCGTGACAGCACCGTCGAGCACGCGCAGGGAACGCTCCACCTCGACGGTGAAGTCGACGTGACCCGGCGTGTCGATGATGTTGATCGTGTGATCGACGTTCTCCAGCGGCCAGTGACAGGTCGTCGCGGCGGACGTGATCGTGATGCCGCGCTCCTGCTCCTGCTCCATCCAGTCCATCGTGGCAGCGCCGTCGTGGACTTCGCCGATCTTGTACGAGACACCGGTGTAGAACAGGATCCGCTCGGTGGTCGTCGTCTTGCCCGCGTCGATGTGGGCCATGATCCCGATGTTGCGGACCCTGGCCAGGTCAAGTGAAGTGGTAGCCATAAGGCTTCAGTCTTCTCTCGGTTCTCTCGATGGGGGCGCGGACTACCAGCGGTAGTGCGCGAAGGCCTTGTTGGACTCGGCCATCTTGTGGGTGTCCTCGCGACGCTTGACCGCGGCGCCCAGACCGTTGCTGGCGTCCATCAGCTCGTTCATCAGACGCTCGGTCATGGTCTTCTCGCGGCGGGCGCGGGAGTAACCCACCAGCCAGCGCAGCGCCAGGGTGTTGGCACGGCCGGGGCGGACCTCGATCGGCACCTGGTAGGTCGCGCCACCGACACGGCGGGACTTGACCTCGAGGGAGGGCTTGACGTTCTCCAGGGCGCGCTTGAGCGTGATGACCGGGTCCTGCCCGGTCTTCTCGCGCAGGCCCTCGAGGGCGCCGTACACGATGCGCTCGGCGGTGGAGCGCTTCCCGTGCAGAAGAATCTTGTTGACGAGCGACGTCACCAGAGGAGAACCGTAGACCGGGTCGATGATGACCGGGCGCTTCGGGGCGGGGCCCTTACGAGGCATTCTTACTTCTCCTTCTTGGCGCCGTAGCGGCTGCGGGCCTGCTTGCGGTTCTTGACACCCTGGGTGTCGAGCGAGCCGCGGATGATCTTGTAGCGAACACCCGGCAGGTCCTTCACACGGCCACCACGCACGAGCACGATGGAGTGCTCCTGCAGGTTGTGACCCTCACCCGGGATGTAAGCGGTGACCTCGATGCCGCTGGTCAGTCGCACACGCGCGACCTTACGCAGGGCAGAGTTCGGCTTCTTCGGGGTGGTGGTGTAGACGCGCGTGCAGACGCCGCGGCGCTGGGGAGAACCCTTCAGCGCAGGCGTCTTGTTCTTCTCGACCTTGTCTTGCCGGCCCTTTCGGACCAGCTGCTGGATCGTAGGCACCGTTTCTCCGGTTTCTGTGTGCCGATCTCGATACTTCTAACCTGGGGTTTCAGCGGCTCACACCGACCCACGCGGTCGGGTGTGTCGCGCACCTCATACGATTTCCGTCGAAGCGAAATGCGTATTTGTCGGTGTATCGGCCTCGGTGTCCCGTACGGACAAGTGCACGCACGAGAACCCGGGCACACCCCAGGCACAAGGTCAGAGCGTACCCAGCGCTCAGCCTTCGGTCAAAACATATGGTCTCGGCCGATGCCGCACCCTCCCGCCGGGCTCCGCCGGGGGCTCGCGGGAACGCACTCAGCCGTGACTGACCGCCACTACCACCATAACGACGATCGCCGTGAGCGCGACCGTGAACGCGGTCAGAAGGTATCCCATCACCAGGCCGCACACCGCGAGGGCGTCGCCCCGCTCGCCCGTGCGCCGGATCTCCCGGCGCGCCATGTGCCCCAGCACCACGGCCGGTATCCCGGGGATCAGCAGTCCGAACATCCCCACCGCGCCGCAGACCACCGAGGCGACCGCCTTTGCGTTCACGGCCGGCGGCGGCGTGGGCAGCCGGCGGGGGCGCGGGATGTCCACGGTGAGTCCGTACAGCTCCTGGTAGGTCACCGCCTGGTAGGCCAGACCGACCCGGTCCTCGAACTCCGGCTGGGTCAGCCGCCCTTCGGCGAACGCCGTCTTGAGCACGTCCACCGTACGCTCGCGATCATCGTGCGCAGCCCGCATCGCTCCATTATGCCCCGGAAAACCCGTTCCGAGGGTGTCCCGTCACACCGTCGGCCGGACCGCGCCGCCCCTCCCCCGCCCGGCCCGCCCGCCAGGGCCCCACAGGCCCGCCCAGGACGGCGGAAAGCCGCTGGGCGGCCACCCCCGAAGGGATGGCCGCCCAGCGGCCTCGAGCGGACGACTCAGCCGTTGTACGGGCCGTAGTCGTAGTCCTCCAGCGGGACGGCCTGGCCGGAGCCGGTGCCGAACGGGCTGTAGTCGATGTCGTCGTAGCCGACGGCCGAGTACATCGCGGCCTTGGCCTCCTCGGTCGGCTCGACCCGGATGTTGCGGTAACGGGCCAGACCCGTACCCGCCGGGATGAGCTTGCCGATGATGACGTTCTCCTTGAGGCCCAGCAGCGAGTCGGACTTGGCGTGGATCGCCGCGTCCGTCAGGACTCGGGTCGTCTCCTGGAAGGAGGCGGCCGACAGCCAGGACTCGGTGGCCAGCGAGGCCTTGGTGATACCCATCAGCTGCGGACGGCCGGAGGCCGGGTGGCCACCCTCCGCCACGACCCGACGGTTCTCGGTCTCGAAGCGGCCGCGCTCGACCAGCTCGCCCGGCAGCAGCTCCGCGTCGCCGGACTCGATGATCGTCACCCGGCGGAGCATCTGCCGGATGATGATCTCGATGTGCTTGTCGTGGATCGACACACCCTGCGAGTTGTAGACCTTCTGCACCTCCCCGACCAGGTGGACCTGGACGGCCCGCTGACCCAGGATGCGCAGCACGTCGTGCGGGTTGGTGGCACCCACGGTCAGCCGCTCGCCGACCTCGACGTGGTCGCCCTCGCCCACCAGCAGACGGGCACGCTTGGAGATCGGGTAGGCGATCTCCTCTGCACCGTCGTCCGGGGTGATGACGATCTTCTTGGTCTTCTCCGTCTCCTCGATCCGGATGCGGCCGGCCGCCTCCGAGATCGGGGCGACACCCTTGGGGGTACGCGCCTCGAAGAGCTCGACGACACGCGGCAGACCCTGGGTGATGTCGTCACCGGCCACACCACCGGTGTGGAAGGTACGCATCGTCAGCTGGGTGCCGGGCTCACCGATGGACTGGGCGGCGATGATGCCGACCGCCTCACCGATGTCCACCAGCTTGCCGGTCGCGAGCGAACGGCCGTAGCACATCGCGCAGGTACCCACCGCGGACTCGCAGGTCAGGACCGAGCGGGTCTTGACCTCCTCGACGCCGTTGCGGATGAGCTGCTCGATGAGCACGTCGCCCAGGTCGGTGCCGGCGGTGGCCAGCACCTTGCCGTCCACCACGACGTCCTCGGCGAGGCAGCGCGCGTACACGCTGGTCTCGACGTCGTCCGTCTTGCGCAGCGAACCGTCCTCGGAACGCTCGGCGATCGCCAGCTTGAGGCCGCGCTCGGTGCCGCAGTCCTCCTCGCGGATGATGACGTCCTGGGAGACGTCGACCAGTCGACGCGTCAGGTAACCGGAGTCGGCGGTACGCAGAGCGGTGTCCGCGAGACCCTTACGGGCACCGTGGGTGGAGATGAAGTACTCCAGCACGGTGAGACCCTCGCGGAACGACGCCTTGATCGGCCGCGGGATGGTCTCGTTCTTCGCGTTGGACACCAGGCCACGCATACCCGCGATCTGACGCATCTGCATCATGTTTCCGCGGGCACCCGAGTCGACCATCATGAAGATCGGGTTGGTCTTCGGGAAGTTCGCGTTCATCGCCTCGGCGACCTCGTTGGTCGCCTTGGTCCAGATCGCGATGAGCTCCTGCGTGCGCTCGTCCTTGGTGATCAGACCGCGCTCGTACTGCTTCTGGACCTTCTCGTCCTGAGCCTCGTAGCCCGCGATGATGGCCTTCTTGGCCTCGGGCACGACGATGTCGGAGACGGCCACGGTGACGCCGGAACGGGTCGCCCAGTGGAAGCCGGACGCCTTCAGGTTGTCGAGCGTCGCCGCCACGATGACCTTCGGGTACCGCTCGGCGAGGTCGTTGACGATCTCGGAGAGCTGCTTCTTGCCCACCGGGTAGTCCACGAACGGGTAGTCCTCGGGCAGCAGCTCGTTGAAGAGCGCACGGCCCAGGGTCGTGTTCAGCCGGAAGGAGTCGCCGAGCTGCCAGGGCTCCTCGCCCTCGACGTCCGCCGGCGGGGTCCAGCCGCGCGGCGGGACGGTCCCGATCGGGAAGCGGATGTCGATCCTCGACTGCAGCGAGAGCTCGCGCGCGTCGAAGGCCATGATCGCCTCGGCGGTCGAGCCGAACGCCCGGCCCTCGCCCCGGAGCTCGCGCTCCTCCGCGTCCGTGGTGAGGAAGAACAGACCCAGGACCATGTCCTGCGTCGGCATCGTCACCGGACGGCCGTCGGCGGGCTTGAGGATGTTGTTCGAGGACAGCATCAGGATGCGGGCCTCGGCCTGCGCCTCCGCGGACAGCGGCAGGTGCACGGCCATCTGGTCACCGTCGAAGTCCGCGTTGAACGCGGTGCAGACGAGCGGGTGGATCTGGATGGCCTTGCCCTCGACCAGCTGCGGCTCGAAGGCCTGGATGCCGAGGCGGTGCAGGGTCGGCGCACGGTTCAGCAGCACCGGGTGCTCGGCGATGACCTCTTCGAGCACGTCGTACACGACCGTGCGGCCGCGCTCGACCATGCGCTTGGCCGACTTGATGTTCTGCGCGTGGTTCAGGTCCACCAGGCGCTTCATCACGAACGGCTTGAAGAGCTCCAGCGCCATGGCCTTGGGCAGACCGCACTGGTGCAGCTTGAGCTGCGGGCCGACCACGATGACCGAACGGGCCGAGTAGTCGACGCGCTTGCCGAGCAGGTTCTGACGGAACCGGCCCTGCTTGCCCTTGAGCATGTCGGACAGCGACTTCAGCGGACGGTTGCCGGGGCCCGTGACCGGGCGGCCGCGGCGGCCGTTGTCGAAGAGCGCGTCGACGGCCTCCTGAAGCATGCGCTTCTCGTTGTTCACGATGATCTCGGGGGCACCGAGGTCGAGGAGGCGCTTGAGGCGGTTGTTGCGGTTGATGACGCGGCGGTACAGGTCGTTCAGGTCGGAGGTCGCGAAGCGGCCACCGTCCAGCTGCACCATCGGACGCAGGTCCGGCGGGATCACCGGGACGCAGTCCAGCACCATGCCCTGCGGCTTGTTGGTGGTCTGCAGGAAGGCGGAGACGACCTTGAGGCGCTTGAGCGCACGGGTCTTCTTCTGGCCCTTGCCGGTACGGATGATCTCGCGGAGCTTGGCGGCCTCCTCGTCGAGGTCGAAGGACTCCAGGCGCTTCTGCAGCGCCGCGGCACCCATCGAACCCTGGAAGTAGGTGCCGAAGCGCTCCCGCAGCTCGCGGTAGAGCAGCTCGTCACCCTCCAGGTCCTGGACCTTGAGGTTCTTGAAGCGGGACCACACCTCGTCGAGCCGGTCGAGCTCGCGCTGGGCACGGTCGCGCAGCTGCTTCATCTCACGCTCGGCGCCCTCGCGCACCTTGCGGCGCACGTCGGACTTGGCGCCCTCGGCCTCCAGCTCGCCGAGGTCGGCCTCGAGCTTCTTCTGCCGGGACTCGATGTCCGAGTCACGGCGCTGCTCGATCTGCTGACGCTCGACGGAGACCTGGGCCTCCAGCGAGGACAGGTCGCGGGTGCGACGCTCGTCGTCCACCCACGTGATCATGTAGGCGGCGAAGTAGATGACCTTCTCGAGGTCCTTCGGGGCGAGGTCGAGCAGGTAGCCCAGCCGCGACGGAACGCCCTTGAAGTACCAGATGTGGGTCACGGGAGCGGCCAGCTCGATGTGGCCCATCCGCTCACGACGCACCTTGGCGCGAGTGACCTCGACGCCGCAGCGCTCGCAGATGATGCCCTTGAAGCGGACACGCTTGTACTTGCCGCAGTAGCACTCCCAGTCCCGGGTGGGGCCGAAGATCTTCTCGCAGAAGAGTCCGTCCTTCTCGGGCTTCAGGGTGCGGTAGTTGATGGTCTCTGGCTTCTTGACCTCGCCATGGGACCACTGCCGGATGTCGTCCGCGGTCGCAAGGCCGATCCGCAGCTCGTCGAAGAAGTTGACGTCGAGCACTTTGTCGTCAATCCCTCTTTCGGGGTCGAAAGTCAAACATGTCTGAACGGTCCGGGGGAGGCGGGGAGCCGCTCATCGGCGGCTCCCCGGCCGGCCCGTCAGACCTCTTCGACGCTGCTCGGCTCGCGCCGGGACAGGTCGATTCCGAGCTCCTCCGCCGCGCGGAAGACGTCCTCGTCCGTGTCGCGCATCTCGATGGACATGCCGTCCGAGGACAGCACCTCCACGTTGAGGCAGAGCGACTGCATTTCCTTGATGAGCACCTTGAAGGACTCGGGAATGCCCGGCTCGGGGATGTTCTCGCCCTTGACGATGGCCTCGTAGACCTTCACGCGGCCCAGGACGTCGTCGGACTTGATGGTGAGGAGTTCCTGCAGCGCGTAGGCCGCGCCGTACGCCTCAAGGGCCCACACCTCCATCTCGCCGAAGCGCTGACCACCGAACTGCGCCTTACCACCCAGCGGCTGCTGGGTGATCATCGAGTACGGGCCGGTGGAACGGGCGTGCAGCTTGTCGTCCACCAGGTGGTGCAGCTTGAGGATGTACATGTAGCCGATCGAGATCGGGTCCGGGAACGGCTCGCCGGAGCGGCCGTCGAAGAGCCGGGCCTTACCCGAGGGCAGCACCATGCGCTGGCCGTCGCGGTTCGGGATCGTGGCCTCGAAGAGACCGGCGATCTCGTCCTCGCGCGCACCGTCGAACACCGGGGTGGCGACGTTGGTGCCGGGCTCGACGCGGTCGGCGCCGATCGCCGTGAGGCGACGCGCCCACTCCTCGCTGAGGCCGGAGACGTCCCAGCCCTGGGCGGCGAGCCAGCCGAGGTGGATCTCCAGGACCTGTCCCGGGTTCATTCGGGACGGGACACCCAGAGGGTTGAGGATGATGTCGACCGCGGTGCCGTCCTCCAGGAACGGCATGTCCTCGATCGGCAGGATCTTGGAGATGACGCCCTTGTTGCCGTGACGGCCGGCGAGCTTGTCACCGTCGGTGATCTTGCGCTTCTGCGCCACGTAGACGCGGACCAGCTGGTTCACGCCCGGGGGCAGCTCGTCGCCCTCCTCGCGGTCGAAGACGCGCACGCCGATGACCTTGCCGGTCTCGCCGTGCGGCACCTTCAGCGAGGTGTCACGGACCTCACGGGCCTTCTCGCCGAAGATCGCGCGCAGCAGGCGCTCCTCCGGGGTCAGCTCGGTCTCGCCCTTCGGCGTGACCTTGCCGACCAGGATGTCGCCGGCGACGACCTCGGCACCGATGCGGATGATGCCGCGCTCGTCGAGGTCCGCCAGGACCTCCTCGGAGACGTTCGGGATGTCCCGGGTGATCTCCTCGGGGCCGAGCTTGGTGTCACGGGCGTCGACCTCGTGCTCCTCGATGTGGATCGAGGAGAGGACGTCGTCCTGCACCAGACGCTGGCTGAGGATGATCGCGTCCTCGTAGTTGTGGCCCTCCCACGGCATGAACGCCACCAGGAGGTTCTTGCCGAGCGCCATCTCACCGCGCTCGGTGGACGGGCCGTCGGCGAGCACCTGGCCGGCGATCACACGGGCGCCCTCGTCCACGACGACCTTCTGGTTGAAGGAGGTGCCCTGGTTGGAGCGGGAGAACTTGGCCACCCGGTAGGTGTTGTAGGTGCCGTCGTCGTTGGCGACGGTGATGTAGTCCGCGGAGACCTCCTGGACCACACCGTCCTTGTCGGCCTTGATGACGTCACCGGCGTCGACCGCGCAGCGGTACTCCATGCCGGTGCCGACCAGCGGGGCCTGCGCCTTGAGCAGCGGCACGGCCTGGCGCATCATGTTCGATCCCATGAGCGCGCGGTTGGCGTCGTCGTGCTCGAGGAACGGGATCATGGCGGTCGCGACCGACACCATCTGGCGCGGCGAGACGTCCATGTAGTCCACGTCCTCACCGGGGACGTAGTCGATCTCGCCACCACGGCGGCGCACCAGGACGCGGGACTCCGCGAAGTGGTCGTCATCGGTCAGCGGCGCGTTCGCCTGCGCGATGACGTAGCGGTCCTCCTCGTCGGCCGTGAGGAAGTTGACCTCGTCGGTGACGACACCGTTCTCGTCGACCTTGCGGTACGGGGTCTCCACGAAACCGAACGCGTTGACCCGGCCGTAGGAGGCCAGCGAACCGATCAGACCGATGTTCGGGCCTTCGGGGGTCTCGATCGGGCACATGCGTCCGTAGTGGGACGGGTGCACGTCACGGACCTCGAAGCCGGCCCGCTCACGGGACAGACCACCGGGGCCCAGCGCGGACAGACGGCGCTTGTGGGTCAGGCCCGACAGCGGGTTCGTCTGGTCCATGAACTGGGACAGCTGGCTGGTGCCGAAGAACTCCTTGATGGAGGCGACGACCGGCCGGATGTTGATCAGGGTCTGCGGCGTGATCGCCTCGACGTCCTGGGTGGTCATCCGCTCGCGGACGACGCGCTCCATACGGGCCAGACCCGTGCGGACCTGGTTCTGGATGAGCTCGCCGACGTTGCGCAGACGACGGTTGCCGAAGTGGTCGATGTCGTCGACCTCGACGACCACGGAGGAACCGTTGTCGCCGGTGGTCTCGGTCTCGCCCGCGTGCAGCTTGACCAGGTACTTGATCGCCGAGATGACGTCCTCGACGGTCAGCACACCGGCGTCCAGCGGCGCGTCGGCACCCAGCTTCTTGTTGATCTTGTAGCGGCCGACCTTGGCCAGGTCGTAGCGCTTGGGGTTGAAGTAGAGGTTCTCCAGCAGCGTCTGCGCGGCCTCACGGGTCGGCGGCTCGCCCGGACGCAGCTTGCGGTAGATGTCGAGCAGCGCGTCGTCCTGGCCCTGGGTGTGGTCCTTCTCCAGGGTGGCGCGCATCGACTCGTACTCGCCGAACTCCTCGAGGATCTGCTCGGTGGTCCAGCCGAGCGCCTTCAGGAGGACGGTGACGGACTGCTTGCGCTTGCGGTCGATGCGGACACCGACCATGTCGCGCTTGTCGATCTCCATCTCCAGCCAGGCACCACGCGAGGGGATGACCTTGGCGGAGTAGATGTCCTTGTCGGACGTCTTGTCGATCTGGCTGTCGAAGTAGACACCCGGCGAGCGCACCAGCTGGGACACCACGACACGCTCGGTGCCGTTGATGACGAAGGTGCCCTTGTTGGTCATGAGCGGGAAGTCGCCCATGAAGACCGTCTGGGACTTGATCTCGCCGGTCTCGTTGTTGGTGAACTCGGCCGTGACGAAGAGCGGGGCCGCGTACGTGAAGTCGCGCTCCTTGCACTCGTCGATCGAGTTCTTCGGAGGCTCGAAACGGTGGTCGCGGAAGGTCAGCGACATCGACCCGGAGAAGTCCTCGATCGGGGAGATCTCCTCGAAGATCTCCTCCAGACCGGACTTGGTGGGGACGTCCTGACCACTGTCCAGGGCCGCCTCGACGCGAGCCTTCCAGGCGGCGTTGCCGAGAAGCCAGTCAAAGCTCTCGGTCTGCAGCGCGAGGAGGTTCGGGACCTCGAGGGGCTCCTTGATCTTCGCGAAAGAGATGCGCAGCGGGGCGGTGCTTGCGCCGTTGTTCGAATTGGCAGTCGAGGCGTTGCGCGAGGCGGCCAAGAGGGGGTCCTTCCGAGGGCTCGGACTCACTACGCGCGTACCGGTTCCGCCCCCGGGCGCAGACAAGGATGTCCTGGTCAGGACGGTTCCTCATGTGTGCTCAGGCTTGGGCTTGTCCCTGGTGACGGGCCAGGCGACAGCTAACAGGCAGCGCAAAGGGTCAGTGTAGCCACTTGGCACACTGATGTCCAGTGCAGAGTTTCGGAGACCGGTGCTGCACCAATCTCGTCCTCCGGAGGGGTCGGTGAGATCCCCTTGTTGTGAGCCGTCATGCCCTCTTTCACGCTTGCCACGCTAGGCATTCCCGCATCGCCTTCGTTCCATGCCTCGGTCCATGGCCGATGTGACGACGCGTCCTGAGAATCGCGCGCTGCGTGCGGTTCGTCAAGGCCTCCGCCCCGCGGAGATCGTCACAGCTCGAGGGAGCCGACGGTCACGGAACGGTGATGATCACCCTACCCGGGTCGGTCGCCGGACCGGGTGACGCACCACGCAAACGACCGAGGGCGGCCACCCGAAAGGGTGGCCGCCCAGCGGCTGATCAGCCCCCCGGAAGGGGCAGCGATCACTTGACCTCGACAGCCGCGCCCGCGGCCTTGAGGGACTCGGCGGCCTTCTCCGCGGCCTCCTTGTTGACCTTCTCGAGGACCGGCTTCGGGGTGCCGTCGACGAGGTCCTTGGCCTCCTTCAGACCCAGGGAGGTCAGCTCGCGCACGACCTTGATGACCTGGATCTTCTTGTCGCCGGCGCCGGTGAGGATGACGTCGAACTCGTCCTTCTCCTCGACGGCCTCGGCCGGGGCACCGGGGACGCCGGCGGCGGCGACGGCGACCGGGGCGGCAGCGGTGACGTCGAACTTGTCCTCGAAGGCCTTCACGAACTCGGAGAGCTCGATGAGGGTCATCTCCTCGAACTGGGCGAGCAGGTCGTCCTGGCTGAGCTTCGCCATGATGGCGGTCCTTCCACTAATTCGGCTGGTGCCGGATGTACATGTCGGCGGGCGTACGGGCCCGCTAGAGCACGGGAGTGGTTACTCCGCGTCCTCGGCGGGAGCCGGCGTACCGGCACCGCCCTGCTCGGCCTTCGCGCGCAGCGCTTCCACGGTGCGAACGAGCTTCGACGGCAGGGCCTGGAAGACAGCAGCGGCCTGGCCCTGCTTGGCCTTCATGGCACCCGCCAGCTTGGCGAGCAGCACCTCGCGGGACTCGAGGTCCGCGAGCTTCTTGATCTCATCGGCGGACAGCGGCTTGCCGTCAAGCACACCGCCCTTGATGATGAGGTTCGGGTTCTCCTTGGCGAAGTCACGGAGACCCTTCGCCGACTCCACCGGGTCACCGGTGACGAAGGCGACAGCCGTCGGACCCGCGAACAGGTCGTCGAGCTGGGTGATCCCGGCCTCGTTGGCCGCGATCTTGGTCAGCGTGTTCTTCACCACGGCGTACGTGGCGTTCTCACCGAGCGAACGGCGCAGCGTCTTGAGCTGCGCCACGGTGAGACCGCGGTACTCGGTCAGCACGGCGGCGTTGGAGCTGCGGAACTTGTCCGTCAGCTCCGCGACCGAACCGGCCTTGTCGGGCCTCGCCATAGAGCCTCGGCCTCCTTCCGGGTGATTCGGACCGCGCGGGAAGGGGCCGGGCAAAACAAACGCCCCGGCGCAGGCGCACGGGGCGTGTCTCGACCGGAATTGCGAAAGCGATTCCGGGAGTACATCCACTGTCACCTGCGCGGGCCGTCCGCATCAGCGGATCCTTCGGCTGCCGCGCCCTCGCGGGCGCGCCAACAACCAGCGGTCTTTGGCTTCCCGGGAAGAATACGTGAACGGATCCCTGCCAGGCAAATCCGCCGTCGGGGCAGGTCAGCCCGTGGAACCGGTGCCCCCGGACAGCTCGGACGGCTTCATGTCCTTGATCATCTTGAAGAGGTCGAAGGTGTCCTTCGCCGGCGGCGCCTCGACGGTGGCGGCGGTCCCGAAGTCGGAGTAGGTCGCGGCGATGCGGACCGTGCCCTCGGGCATCTTCATCCCGATGGCCATCCGGACCGGGAAGTGGTCCTCGTTGACCCAGATCTCGGTGTCGTACCCCTTGATGCCGGCCTTCTCGGCGTTGGCGATCGCGGTCTTGCGGTCCTTCTCGGAGACCAGGTCGGCGGCCTTGTTGGCGGCGATCATCTCCGCGAAGGTGAGCGTGCCCCGGTAGTGCTCGGTCTGTGCGCCGCCGACCTTCTCCGCGCCGACGTGCTTGATGCTCGGCGACTGGAGCAGCAGGGCGAGCTGCTCGGCCGGGTCCTGGTTCATGTTCTCCAGGCCGGCGGTCATCCGCTTCTGCATCTCGGCGTCGCCGCTCGCCTTGGCCGCCGCCTCGAAGTCCATCTTCATCCAGCGCTTGCCGCCCGTCTCGGCGGCCATGCTCGGGCCCATATTCATGTACATGACGTTGTCCAGCATCTTCATGCGCACCTGGGATGGACCGTCCGGGGCACCCTCGGTGAGCGCGGAGCCCGTGACGGTGACGTCCATGACCGCGGGGTCCCAGCCCTGCACACCGGAGATCTGCGTGGTGCCGCCGCCCTGCGTCCCGGCGGGCGCGGTGATGGTCATGCGGACCTTGGCGGACTTCGCCTCGGAGGTCGTCGTGAAGGCCGCCTTGAGGGCCTTGGCGATCTCGCTCTGCGACAGCACCCGCGAGACCGGCGAGCCGTCGGCCTTCTTCCGCTTCTTGCCGCCCCCGTCACCGTCGTCGCAGCCCGCGACACCGGCGACGACCGCCACCGCCGCCAGGCAGACGCCCGCACGCTTCCATCCGGACATGCTCATGCTTTCCCACCCCATGCTGTTCGTGTGCTGTGTGTCCCCCGTGAAACGTGGGACACCGTAACGCACGCCACCGACAGGGCCGTACGCAATAAAAAACCGGCCCCGCGCCTCCCGGAGGAGGTGCGGGGCCGGTTCACATCACACGAGCCGCAGGGGCCCGACCCGGTCAGACGGCGGCCGGGTCCTCCTCGACGAGGAGGTTGCGGGTGCGGTTCGGGTCCACCGGGATGCCGGGGCCGATCGTGGTGCTGATGGCGGCCTTCTTGATGTAGCGGCCCTTGGCGGCGGACGGCTTCAGACGAAGGATCTCGTCCAGGGCGGCGCCGTAGTTCTCGACCAGCTGCTGCTCACCGAACGAGGTCTTGCCGATGATGAAGTGCAGGTTCGAGTGCTTGTCGACGCGGAACTCGATCTTGCCGCCCTTGATCTCCGTGACGGCCTTGGCCACGTCGGGGGTGACGGTGCCGGTCTTCGGGTTCGGCATCAGACCACGGGGGCCGAGGACGCGGCCGAGGCGGCCGACCTTGCCCATGAGGTCCGGGGTGGCGACGACGGCGTCGAAGTCCAGACGGCCCTTCGCGACCTCGTCGATCAGCTCGTCGGCGCCGACGATGTCGGCGCCCGCGGCACGCGCGGCCTCGGCACGGTCACCGGTCGCGAAGACCAGGACCCGGGCGGTCTTACCGGTGCCGTGCGGAAGGTTCACGGTGCCACGGACCATCTGGTCGGCCTTGCGCGGGTCGACGCCCAGACGGAAGGCCACCTCGACGGTGCCGTCGAACTTGCTGGTGGAGGTGTCCTTGGCGAGACGGACGGCCTCGAGGGGCGCGTACAGACGCTCCCGGTCGATCTTGCCGTCCGCAGCGCGGAGAGACTTGCTGCGCTTGCTCACTACTGCTCCTGTGTGTCTTGAGGAGTCGTGGTGCGGGCCGAGCAGGCCCAACCACGGTACTGCCGGTGGTGTGGTCAGCCCTCGACCGTGATGCCCATGGAACGAGCGGTGCCGGCGATGATCTTCTCCGCGGCGTCCAGGTCGTTCGCGTTGAGGTCGGGCAGCTTGGTCGTGGCGATCTCGCGGACCTGGTTGCGCGTAAGCTTCGCGACCTTGGTCTTGTGCGGCTCGCCGGAGCCCTTCTCCACACCCGCAGCCTTGAGGATCATGCGGGAGGCCGGCGGGGTCTTGGTGATGAAGGTGAAGGAACGGTCCTCGTAGACCGTGATCTCCACCGGGATCACCCAGCCACGCTGCGACTCGGTGGCCGCGTTGTAGGCCTTGCAGAACTCCATGATGTTGACGCCGTGCTGACCCAGCGCCGGGCCCACCGGCGGGGCCGGGTTGGCCGCGCCGGCGTTGATCTGGAGCTTGATAAGCCCCGTGACCTTCTTCTTCTTGGGAGGCATGTGCTCTCTCCGGGTCCTAGTGAGAGTTTCCTGCCTGCGAGCAGGCATACCGCACCACGATAGCGGGTATCGTGCCGAGCCCTGAAACCGGGCAGGTCAGCGAAGCTCTGGGGCGCCGCCGCGAGCGCCGGCCCACCCCGTCGATCCGCGCTTCGCGCGGCCGGCTGCGGGCCCGTTCACGCGCTCGCCGACACCCCCGGCAGCCGCCCGCCGGAGCCGGGCGACCGGACGCCCGAGCGGCCTCAGTGCCCGCGCGAGGACCGCGTCAGGACGCTTCCGCCGCGCACCGGGCCTGCGGCACCGCCGGGCCTGGCCGCACACGGAAGAGCCCCCGCCCGGCGGGAAACCGCGGGCGGGGGCTCTTCCGGTGTTCTGGGTCGGTCAGTTCTTCTGGATCTGGTCGAAGCTGAGCTCGACCGGCGTCTCGCGGCCGAAGATCTCCACGAGGCCCTTGACCTTCTTCGAGTCCGGGTTGATCTCGTTGATCGTGGCCTGCAGCGTCGCGAACGGGCCGTCGGTGACCGTGACCGAGTCGCCCACCTCGAAGTCCAGCACCTGGACCTCGACCTTGCGCTTCGGCACTGCGCCGCCCTCGCCGCCCTCGGCGGCGGCAGCCAGCTCCTCGACCTCCGGGGCCAGCATCTTGGTGACCTCGTCCAGCGTCAGCGGGTACGGGTCGTAGGCGTTGCCGACGAAGCCGGTGACGCCGGGGGTGTTGCGGACGACGCCCCAGGACTCGTTCGTCAGGTCCATGCGCACCAGCACGTAGCCGGGCAGCTTGTTCTGGCGGACGGTACGGCGGTCGCCGTTCTTGATCTGGACGACCTCTTCCTGGGGCACTTCTGCCTGGTAGATGTAGTCCTCGACGTTCAGCGAGACGGCGCGCTGCTCCAGGTTGGACTTCACGCGGTTCTCGTAGCCGGCGTAGGTGTGGATGACGTACCACTCGCCGGGGAGCACGCGCAGCTCCTCGCGGAACGCGGCGACCGGGTCGACCGGGGCCTGCTCCTCCGCGGCTTCCTCGGTCGTGGCCTCGTCCGTCCCGTCCGCCTCGTCCTCGTCGACGACCTGGACGGCAGCCTGCTCGGCGGGCTCGCCGGCGGCCTCGTCTGCAGCCTCCGCCTGGTCGATGTCGCCGTCGGCTGCCTCGACGATGTCGAGCGCGGTGTCGTCGCCCTCGACGGTCTCGTCGGCGTCGTACAGGTTCGGGTCAGACACGGTCGCTGCTTCTTCCTTCACGATGTGGAACAGGCGGTCGGGCGCCGCGGGCGCCCTCCGCGGGAGGAATCACCCGAAGACGTACGAGACGCCCTTGTTGAATCCCCAGTCAATCACGGTAACGAGCGCGATGATGACCACAACGAAGACAATCACCACGCTGGTGTAGGTGACCAGGTCGTTGCGCGTGGGCCAGACGACCTTGCGGAGCTCCGCGACGATCTGGCGGTAGAAGAGCGCGAGGCGCGCGAGAGGGCCCTTCTTGCCGCGCTTGCCGCCGCGGCGAGGCTTCTTCGAGCCGGCGTCCGCGGAATCACTGTCGGGACGACCACTTTCAGGCGTCGCGGTGGAGCCCAGGGCTTCCGTCACTCGTCCTCACCTGAATCCGGTTCGTTTGCCGAAACAATCCTCAAAGCGTCTGCCTGCTTGTAGCAGGGCCGGAGGGACTCGAACCCCCAACCGCTGGTTTTGGAGACCAGTGCTCTACCAATTGAGCTACGACCCTTTGAGTGCCCCCCAACGTACCGCATCCGAGCGGCTGCACGATGTGCGCAGCCAAGATCAGCTTGCGGGGGCCATCGACGGATGAGTGTACGTGTTCGCGGGCCGGGCGTCGAATGCGGAGCGTGTCCGGGCGCGGTTCGGCGAGGTTCCGCTCGGTTCTGCCCGGAACGTGAACTCGTGTGCTCCGGTGCCGCCGGGTCTGCGACGATGCAGACATGACCGCTGCAACTGAACGACGCGTGTCGGCCCGCATCGGGTCGATCTCCGAGTCCGCGACGCTCGCCGTGGACGCGAAGGCCAAGGCCCTCAAGGCCGCCGGGCGACCGGTCATCGGCTTCGGAGCCGGCGAGCCCGACTTCCCGACCCCCGGCTACATCGTCGAGGCGGCCGTGGAGGCGTGCCGCAATCCGAAGTTCCACCGCTACACGCCGGCCGGCGGTCTGCCGGAGCTGAAGGCCGCGATCGCCGCCAAGACGCTGCGCGACTCCGGCTACGAGGTCGACGCCTCCCAGATCCTGGTCACCAACGGTGGCAAGCAGGCCATCTACGAGGCCTTCGCCGCGATCCTCGACCCGGGTGACGAGGTCATCGTCCCGGCGCCGTACTGGACGACGTACCCCGAGTCGATCCGGCTGGCAGGCGGCGTCCCGGTGGACGTGGTCGCCGACGAGACCACCGGCTACCGGGTATCCGTCGAGCAGTTGGAGGCCGCCCGCACGGAGAAGACCAAGGTCGTGCTCTTCGTGTCGCCGTCCAACCCCACCGGCGCCGTCTACACCGAGGCCGAGACCGAGGCGATCGGCCGCTGGGCCGTCGAGCACGGCCTGTGGGTGCTGACCGACGAGATCTACGAGCACCTGGTCTACGGCGGTGCCGCCGCGGTCTCGCTGCCGGCGCTCTTCCCCGAGCTGCGCGACAAGTGCGTCGTCGTCAACGGCGTGGCCAAGACCTACGCCATGACCGGCTGGCGCGTGGGGTGGATCATCGGCCCCAAGGACGTCGTGAAGGCCGCCACCAACCTGCAGTCGCACGCCACCTCGAACGTGAGCAACGTCGCGCAGGTCGCCGCCCTGGCGGCCGTCTCCGGCGATCTGGTGGCCGTGGCCGAGATGCGCAAGGCCTTCGACCGCCGCCGCCAGACCATCGTGCGGATGCTCAACGAGATCCCCGGTGTCGTCTGCCCCGAGCCGGAGGGCGCGTTCTACGCGTACCCCTCGGTCAAGGCGCTGCTCGGCAAGGAGATCCGCGGCAGGCGGCCGCAGAGCTCCGTGGAGCTGGCCGAGCTGATCCTGGAGGAGGCCGAGGTGGCCGTGGTCCCCGGCGAGGCCTTCGGCACCCCCGGCTACCTGCGTCTGTCGTACGCGCTCGGTGACGAGGACCTCGTCGAGGGCGTCTCCCGGATCCAGAAGCTGCTGGGCGAGGCCAAGGCCTGAGCCTGTTCGGACCGCCCCGCGGGCCCCCTGACCGGCCGGTCAGGGGGCCCGCGTGTGTGTGCGGGCAAGCCCTCGTTCGGGGAAAGCGGCCGAAAGCGGTACCGGCACCCCCCACCGGTGCGGCAGGATCTGTGGATGGCACGCGATGTATCCCTCCTCCCCAAGGCGCACCTCCACCTTCACTTCACCGGCTCGATGCGGCCCGCGACCCTGCTGGAGCTCGCCGACAAGTACGGGGTGCACCTCCCCGAGGCGCTGACCTCGGGCGAGCCCCCCAGTCTGCGGGCGACCGACGAGCGCGGCTGGTTCCGCTTCCAGCGCCTGTACGACATCGCGCGTTCCGTGCTCCGCTCCCCCGACGACATCCGGCGCCTGGTGCGCGAGGCCGCCGAGGAGGACGCCCGCGACGGCTCGGGGTGGCTGGAGATACAGGTCGACCCCACCTCGTACGCGCCGCGCCTGGGCGGGCTGATCCCGGCGATGGAGATCATCCTGGACGCGGTGGAGACCGCCTCCAGGGAGACGGGCGTGGGCATGGCCGTCCTCATCGCCGCCAACCGCACCAGGCACCCGCTGGACGCCCGTACGCTCGCCCGCCTCGCGGTGCGCTACACCGATCACGGGGTGGTCGGCTTCGGGCTCTCCAACGACGAGCGCCGGGGACTGGCCCGGGACTTCGACCGCGCCTTCGCCATCGCCCGGGAGGGCGGACTGCTGGCGGCTCCGCACGGCGGCGAACTGGCGGGCGCGGGGAGCGTCCGGGACTGCCTGGACGACCTCCACGCGAGCCGGGTCGGGCACGGCGTGCGTGCGGCCGAGGACCCGCGGCTGATGGCCCGGCTCGCCGAGCGGGGCGTCACCTGCGAGGTGTGCCCGTCGTCCAACGTCGCCCTCGGCGTCTACGACCGGCCCGAGCAGGTGCCGCTGCGCACCCTCTTCGACGCCGGCGTGCCGATGGCGCTGGGCGCCGACGACCCGCTGCTGTTCGGCTCGCGGCTCGCCGCGCAGTACGAGCTGGCCCGGCGGGCGCACGGCTTCACCGACGAGGAGCTGGCCGAGCTGGCCCGCCAGTCGGTGCGCGGTTCGGCGGCGCCGGAGGGTGTGCGGAACAAGCTCCTGGCGGGGATCGACGACTGGCTCGGCGTCTGATCCCGGCCGGGACGGTTCGGGCGGGGGCGCCGGGCGGCGTACCGGGGGCGCGCCGGCGGCTCAGAGGCTGACGCCGACCGTCACCGGCTCGTTGACCAGGGTGATCCCGAAGGCCGCGTGGACGCCGGCGACGACCTCGCGGGCCAGCGCGAGCAGGTCGGCGGTCGTCGCCCCGCCCCGGTTGGTCAGGGCGAGGGTGTGCTTGGTGGAGATCCGCGCGGGGCCGGTGCCGTAGCCCTTGGTGAAGCCCGCCTTGTCGATCAGCCAGGCGGCGGACGTCTTGGTGCGGCCGTCGCCCGCGGGGTAGGCGGGGGGCGCGGTGTCCGGGCCGAGCCGGTCGTGGACCCGGGTCAGGAAGTCCGCGTATCCGGCCTCGGTGAGGACCGGGTTGGTGAAGAAGGAGCCGGCCGACCAGGTGTCGTGGTCCTCGGGGTCCAGCACCATGCCCTTGCCCGAGCGCAGCTTCAGCACCGTCTCGCGGGCGGTGGCCAGGGGCACCCGGTCGCCCGTGCCGACGCCGAGGGCTCGGGCCACCTCGGCGTACTTCAGCGGGCCGGACATACCGCCGGCGTCCTCCAGCGCGAAGCGCACCCGCAGCACGACGTAGCGGGCGGGGTCCGCCTTGAAGCGGCTGTGCCGGTAGGAGAAGGCGCACCCGGCGTTGTCCAGGACGACCGTTTCGCCGGTGGTCCGGTCGTAGGCGATCACCTCGGTGATCGTGCTCGCGACCTCCTGGCCGTACGCGCCCACGTTCTGAATGGGCGTGGCCCCGGCGGAGCCCGGGATGCCGGCCAGGCACTCGACGCCCGCCAGGCCCGCCTCCACGGCGCGGGCGACGGCGTCGGTCCACACCTCGCCCGCCGCGAGCTCCAGCTCGGTGCCGTTCAGCTCGAAGCCGCCGGTGGCGACGCGCAGCGCGGTTCCGGCGAATCCCTCGTCGCCGATCACCAGGTTGCTGCCGCCTCCGATGACCAGCAGCGGCGTCCCGGCGGCGTCCGCCTCCCGGACGGCCTCGACGACCTCGGCGTCCGTGGTCGCCGTCACCAGGCGGGTGGCGGGACCCCCGAGGCGGAAGGTGGTCAGGGGCGCGAGCGGGGCGTCGTTGAGTACGTGCACGGCATTCAGGGTACGGGGGGCGGGCGGATCGGCCAGGGCTGCCGCCCGTCCCGTACGGATCAGAGCGCCTCGAGGACCGTCGCGTTGGCCAGTCCGCCCGCCTCGCACATGGTCTGCAGCGCGTAGCGCGCGCCCCGGGCCCGCATGGCGTGGACCAGGGTGGTCATCAGCCGGGTGCCGCTGGCGCCCAGCGGGTGGCCCAGCGCGATGGCGCCGCCGTTGACGTTGACCTTGGCGGGATCGGCGCCGGTCTCCTGGAGCCAGGCGAGGACGACGCTCGCGAAGGCCTCGTTGACCTCGAAGAGGTCGACGTCCGCCAGGTCCAGCCCGGCGCGGCGCAGCACGCGTTCGGTGGCCGGGATGACGCCGGTGAGCATCAGCAGGGGGTCGGAGCCGGTGACGGCGAAGCTGTGCAGCCGGGCGAGCGGGCGCAGGCCCAGGCGCTCGGCGGTCTCACTGCTGGTGATCAGCACCGCGGAGGCGCCGTCGTTGACCGGGCTGCTGTTGCCGGCCGTGACCGACCAGTCGATCTGCGGGAAGCGCTCGGCGAAGCCGGGGTCGGCGAAGGCGGGGCGCAGCCCGGCGAGGATCTCCGGGGTGGTCTTGGGGCGGACGGACTCGTCCGTGGTGAGTCCGGCCAGCGGCGCGACCTCGGCGTCGAAGGCACCGGCCGACCACGCGGCGGCGGCCCTGCCGTGCGACTCGGCGGCGAAGGCGTCCATCGCCTCGCGGCTCAGCGACCACTTGGCGGCGATCAGCTCCGCGCTGATGCCCTGCGGCACGAGTCCGCCGGGGAAGCGCGCGGCCACGCCCGGGCCGAACGGGTCCGCGCCGGGCGGCACGTTGGACCACATGGGGACCCGGCTCATCGACTCCACCCCGCAGGCCACGACGACGTCGTACGCGCCGGCGACGACGCCCTGCGCGGCGAAGTGCACGGCCTGCTGGGAGGAGCCGCACTGCCGGTCGACCGTGGTGGCCGGGACGGAGTCCGGGAAGCCCGCCGACAGCCAGGCCCAGCGGGTGGTGTTCATGGCCTGCTCGCCGACCTGGTCGACGGTGCCGCCGATGACGTCGTCCACCAGCGCCGGGTCGATCCCGCTGCGGCCGACGAGTTCCTCGAGGGTGTGGGCGAGCAACTCCACCGGGTGCGTACCGGCGAGCGCACCTCCCGGCTTGCCCTTGCCGATGGGGGTGCGGACGGCTTCGACGATGACGGCGTCGCGCATGACGTTCTCACCTTCTGCGGGGTGGGGGGACGGGATGGCGGATGAGTGAGTTCGACTTTCAAACTATGACGCGGAGACGAGGGTAGGGCGGGTGGGTTTGGAATCACAACCCGCCGTGTGAGACTGGGCCGGTGAGCCCGACCACACCTGTGCCCCCACTGCCGGGGCGTCCCTGCTCCGCCGCCGCGGCCCTGCACGTCGTCGGCGAGAAGTGGGCGCTGCTCGCGGTCCGCGAGATCCTCTACGGCAACCGGCGTTTCGACGCCCTCGCCCGCAACACGGGCGCTCCCCGCGACCGCCTCACCGCGCGGCTGCGCGCCCTGGAGGAGGCCGGCATCGTCGAACGGCGCGCCTACAGCGAGCGGCCGCCGCGGTACGAGTACCACCTGACGGCGGCGGGGCGTGATCTCGCGCCGGTCATCCGGGCACTGGTGGCGTGGGGCGACAAGTGGGCGGTGGAGGAGCCGCCGGTGGTGCTGCGGCACCGGGGGGACCACCCGGTGGACGCCGTCGAGTACTGCCGCACCTGCGGGGACGAGGTCCACGACCACGACCTCGCACTCGACATCCGGAGCGAGGGGTGGACTCCCGCGGGACGGACGGTGGCCGCGCCGCCCGCCTGAACCGGGGCGCGCCCGTGCGGGCGGAGCGGGTCGGGCACGCCGCGAGGCGGGTGCGCCGCACCGGCACACCCGCCTCGCGTGAGGCACCGTCAGGGCGCCGCGTCGACCAGGGGCTTGGACGGGACCGGGGTCGCCTCGGGGGCCTTCGCGGCGCGGCGGCCCGGGACGAGGAGCGCCGCGAGCGCGCCCGCCGCGACGGCGGCCGCGCCCACCCAGAGCGCCGGGGTGAGGCCGTCGACGAACCGCGTCGCGGACTCGTAGCCGCCCTGGGCGGAGAAGACCGCCGCGAGGGTGGCGACGCCGAGGGCCCCGCCGACCTCGCGGAGGGCGTTGTTGGCACCCGAGGCGATGCCCTGCTCCTCCGGCCGCACGCTGCCCATGACGATGTTGGCGCTCGGCGCGAAGTACATCGCCATCCCGATGCCGCTCACGATCAGCGCCGGCACCTGCGACGCGTACGACATGCCCGGCTCCACGATCACGGCGAACCAGCCGAGCCCCACCGCCTGCAGGGCGAGCCCGGCGGCGACGACCGGCCGGCCGCCGACGCGGTCGGAGAGGAAGCCGGCGACGGGCGCGACGAGCATCGGCATGCCGGTCCAGGGCAGCATGCGCAGCCCCGCCTCCGTCGGGGAGTAGCCCGCGACGCCCTGGAGGAACTGGCTGAGCAGGAAGATCGAGCCGAACATGCCGAGGAACATCAGCAGGCTGGCCGCGTTGACGGCGGCGAAGGCGCGGCTGCGGAAGAGCCGCATCGGCAGGATCGGGTTGCGGGCGCGGATGCCGTGCCGGACGAAGGCGGCCAGCAGCACACCGCCGCCGACGAGGCCGCCCAGGACCGGGCCGCTGCTCCAGCCGTCGGCGTTGCCGCGGACGAGGGCGTAGACGATGCCGAACAGACCCGCGCTGGCGAGCACCGTGCCGGTCACGTCGAGCCGGGGCTCGGGACCGCGGCTCTCGGCGAGCCGCAGCCGGGCGAGGGGCAGCAGGAGCACGCCGATCGGGACGTTCAGCCAGAAGATCCACTGCCAGGAGATGTGCTCGGTGAGCGAGCCGCCGATGAGCGGTCCGGCGGCGACCGCGAGGCCGTTGACGGCGCCCCAGATGCCGAACACCATGCCGCGCCGCTCGGGCGGGACGGTGGCCGAGAGCAGGGTGAGGGTGAGCGGCATGAGGATCGCGGCGCCGACGCCCTGGACGGCCCGGGCGGCGATGAGTTCGTTCATGCCGGGGGCGAGCGCGGCGGCGGCGGAGGCCGCGGAGAAGACGCCGAGCCCCACGAGGAACATGCGCCGGCGCCCGAAGCGGTCGCCCAGGGCGGCGCCGAACATCAGGAGGACGGCGAAGGTGAGCGTGTAGGCGCTCACCGTCCACTCCAGGTCCTCCAGGGCTCCGCCCAGGTCAGCGCGGATGGAGGGCAGCGCCGTGGTGACGACGAGGTTGTCGAGCGCCGCCATGAACCCGGCGACGCTGGTGATGACGAGTGCCCAGACGACGCTGCTGCGCCTGGCCTCCGCCGGTTGCTGTGCCATGAACTCCCCCAGTTGATTAGTAATTGATCAATAACTTTCATGGCCATGGGTCGGCCCCGAAAAGGCGGGGCCACCCGTCAGCCCTTCCCCGGGAAGCGGTCGGCATAGAGGTCGACGATCCCCGCCCAGCCGCGCTCGTCCTGCGGGACACCGAGCGCCACCAGCACGTTCACGAGCATCCCCGTGCCGAAGAACTGCGCCATGTCGCCGTCGCCCGCCCCCGTACGCGCCCTGACGTAGTCCCACAGGCCGAGCCAGCCGCGCCGGCAGGACTCGCGGATCTCCTCGTCGTCGACGGCGGCGACGTACATCTGGAGCTGCATCCGAAGGACGTCGCCGCCCCCGATGAGCCCCTGGTACGAGCCGCACATCGCCTCGAACGCCTCCTCCCCCTCCAGCCCCTCGGCCGCCTTCTCGAAGTGCGCCTCGATCGTCTCGACGCACCGCGCCGCGGCGGCCAGGAACAGCGCCTTCTTGTTCGGGAAGAGCCGGAAGAGGTACGGCTGCGACACACCCATGCGCTGGGCGATGACGCCGGTCGAGGTGCCGTTGTAGCCACCCGTTCCGAACTCCGCCATCGCCGCGCGGACCGCCGCCTCGCGGCGCTCGTCCGCACTCATCCGCATCCCGTCGCCTGCCATGCGAAGTAAGTTATCAGTCAATAACAAGCCGGGGCAAGAGGAAGGCGGCGGGCACGCCCGCCGCCTTCCTCCCCACGACTACGCGAGCCGGACCACCGCGCGGGACATTCCCAGCACCTTCTGCCCGGCGCTGACGGCCGTCACGTCCACCCGGACCGTGCGCTCGTCGTCGTCCAGCTTGGCCGCGACCTTGGCGCTGACCTCGATCAGCGCACCCGTGCCGTCGTTCGGCACCACGACCGGCTTGGTGAAGCGGACGCCGTACTCCACGACCGCCCCCGGGTCGCCGGCCCAGTCCGTCACCACGCGGACCGCCGAGGCCATGGTGAACATGCCGTGCGCGATGACGTCCGGCAGCCCGACCTCCTTGGCGAACTTCTCGTTCCAGTGGATCGGATTGAAGTCACCGGAGGCGCCGGCGTACTGCACGAGTGTGGCGCGGTTCACGGGGAAGGACTGCGCCGGCAGTTCGGTGCCGACCTCGACATCGTCGTAGGAGATCTTCGCCGTCATCGGTCACTCACCCTCCGGCGCGCGCGCCACCAGTTTCATCAGCGCCGTCACCACGTGCTCGCCGCTCTCGTCGTGGACCTCGCCGCGGACGTCGATGACGTCGTTGCCCGCGAGCGACTTGATGGCCTCGATGGTGACCGTCACCGACAGCCGGTCACCGGCCCGCACGGGGCGGGTGTAGCTGAATTTCTGGTCGCCGTGCACCACCCGGCCGTAGTCCAGTCCCAGCTCCGGGTCGAGGACGACCTGCCCCGAGGCCTTGTACGTGATCACGAACGGGAAGGTCGGCGGCGCGATCACGTCCTGGTGGCCCAGGGCCTTCGCCGCGTCGGGGTCGGTGTAGACCGGGTTCGGGTCGCCGACGGCCTCGGCGAACTCGCGGATCTTCTCCCGGCCCACCTCGTACGGAGCGGTGGGCGGATACGTCCGCCCCACGAAGGACTGGTCCAGCGCCATCGGCACCTCCTGGAGCTGTGATGTACACGTCGGCGGGTCCGCCAACGCCAAGAGGCCGCCCCCGTTTGCAGGGGCGGCCTCTTTGGTCTTACGGCCTGGGTCAGCGCGTCTCGCGGTGCGCGGTGTGCGCGTTGCAGCGCGGGCAGTGCTTCTTCATCTCAAGACGGTCCGGGTCGTTGCGCCGGTTCTTCTTGGTGATGTAGTTCCGCTCCTTGCACTCCACGCAGGCCAGCGTGATCTTCGGGCGGACGTCGGTGGCGGCCACGTGAGTGCTCCTTGACGAACGGCAATAAGGTTTGAACACGGAAAGAGTAGCCGATTGAGGGACCGATCCCACAATCGGCTACGCGGGTAGCGGCGACCGGACTTGAACCGGTGACACAGCGATTATGAGCCGCTTGCTCTACCGACTGAGCTACGCCGCTTCGATGAAAAGATCACCCGCCGGGTGGCGGGTCATCCGATCACCAGAGCCCCAATACGGAATCGAACCGTAGACCTTCTCCTTACCATGGAGACGCTCTGCCGACTGAGCTATTGGGGCGAGCGAGGAAGACATTACACGGTCCGCCGCCGAAGGTGAAATCCGTATCTTGCGGGCAGTCGCCGGACCACCTCCCGCCTACGAGGCCGCCTCCGCCGCCCCAGCCGCTCGGCCCCCTACGTCACTTGACGTCACCAGTACGACTATTCGCTCTTCCCGGACGGACCGGGCACGGCCCCCTAGGCTCGGAACCGCGTGATCTTGCCTCCGGCCCCGAGGAGCGCGATGACCGACAGCCAGCCGCAGCAGCCCACCGACCCCCCGCTCGGCGAAGCCGCCCCAGCCCCCGCCCTCCTGCTCTGCGGTGCCCGCCTCGCCGACGGCCGCACCGTCGACGTGCGTCTGGCCGGAGCGCGCATCGAGGCCGTCGGCACCGCCGGCAGCCTCCACGAGGGCACCCGGGTCGACCTCGGCGGCTACCTCCTGCTGCCCGCCCCCGCCGAACCCCATGCCCACCTCGACACGGCGCTGACCGCCGGCTCCGCCGGCCCGCCCTCGTACGACGCCGAGGACGTGCAGCGCCGGGTCACCGAGGGCGCCCTCCATCAGCTCGGCCACGGCGCCACCGCGGTCCGTACCCACATCCGCATCGGCGACGTGCAGGGGCTGCGCGCCCTGGAGGCGGCGCTGCAGGCCAGGCGCGCGCTGCGCGGCCTGGTCGACGTGCAGACCGTGGCCGTGCCCCGGGTGCTCACCGGGCCCGCGGGCGCGGACGGCCTCGCCGTGCTCCGCGACGCCCTCAAGATGGGGGCCGACGTGGTGGGCGGCTGCCCCGACCTCGATCCGGACCCGGCCGGCTACGCGGAGACCGTGCTCACCGCCGCCGCCGAGTTCGGCCTGCCCGTCGACCTGCACACCGACGCCGCCGACCCGGCCCGGCTCTCCCGGCTCGCCGCGATGGCGGGAGGACTGCGCCCGGGCGTCGCCCTCGGTCCCTGCGGCGGACTGACCCGGCTCCCGTACGACACCACTGTCCGCCTCGCGGGGCAGCTCGCTGCCGCCGGGGTCTCGCTGACCGCCCTCCCGCAGGGCGGCTGCGGCGCACTGGAGTCGGTGCGCCGGGGCGGCACCGCGCCGGTGCGGACCCTGCGGGCGGCCGGCGTCCGGATCGCCGCGGGCAGCGGCGCACTGCGCGATCTGGCCAATCCCGTCGGCCGCGGCGACCCCCTGGAGGCCGCCTTCCTGCTCGCCACACACGGCGAGTGCGCCCCCGGGGAGGCCTACGAGGCAGTGAGCCGGGACGCCCGCGCCGTCATGGGGCTGCCCGAGGTGCGGGTGGAGGCGGGCTTTCCCGCCGAGCTGCTCGCGGTGCGGGCCGACCGGCTGGAGAGCGCGCTGTCGCTCGCGTACAGCCGGATCGTCATCCACCGGGGGCGGGTCGTCTCGCGGACCAGCGCGGTGCGCGAGTACACCGACACCCTGGCGCTCGACCTGCCGCGTCAATCGAGGAGCCGCCGTGACCCGGCATGAACGGCACGCCGGGCGTAGCGTCGGTGGCATGCGCACTGTGATCGCTGGTGGACATGGACAGATCGCGCTGCGGCTGGAACGGCTGCTCGCCGCGCGCGAGGACGAGGTGGCCGGCATCATCCGCAGGCCGGAACAGGCCGATGACCTGCGCGATGCCGGGGCCGAGCCGATCGTGCTCGACCTGGAGTCGGCGTCGGTGGACGAGGTGGCCCGGGCGCTGGCCGGCGCGGGCGCGGTCGTCTTCGCCGCGGGCGCGGGGCCGGGCAGCGGCGCCGCCCGCAAGGAGACCGTGGACCGGGACGCCGCTGTGCTCCTGGCCGACGCGGCCGAACGCGCGGGCGTACGCCGTTACCTGATGGTCTCCGCGATGGGGGCGGAGGGCGACCCCCGCCCCGGCATCGACGAGGTCTTCGCCGCCTATCTGCGCGCCAAGGGAGCCGCCGACGCCGAGGTGCGCCGTCGTGCCGCCCTGGAGTGGACGATCGTCCGCCCGGGCCGTCTGACCAACGGCCCCGGCACGGGACGCGTCCGGCTCGCCGCCGACACCGGACGCGGTTCGGTGACGCGTGACGACGTCGCGGCGGTCCTCGCGGAGCTGCTCGACACACCCTCGACGGCGGGGCTCACCCTGGAACTGATCGAGGGTCACACGCCGGTGTCGGTCGCGGTGAAGGACGTCGCCGGCAACTGAACCGCACCCCGGAGCGGAGGCCTCGGGAGCGGCTGCCTCCGCCCCCAAACCCCGTTTCCGCGAGGCGCGGATGCGGGCTGGGACGGACGGGTAGAGGGGGTACGGCCGAGATGCGATCAGTGCGGCTCTGGGCTGCACTTGATCGTATCGGGACGGCCAGCACCATCCCCTGACGTCACGGAGAGAGCATGCCGATGAAGCCCCCGGCACCCCCGTTCACCCGCGAGACCGCGATCGAGAAGGTCCGCCTCGCGGAGGACGCCTGGAACAGCCGCGACCCCGAGAAGGTGTCCCTCGCCTACACACCGGACAGCCGGTGGCGGAACCGCGGCGAGTTCGTCCACGGGCGGGAGGCGATCGTCGCGTTCCTCACCCGGAAGTGGACGAGGGAGCAGGAGTACCGGCTCATCAAGGAGCTCTGGGCCTTCGACGGCAACCGCATCGCGGTCCGCTTCGCCTACGAGTGCCACGACGACTCCGGCAACTGGTACCGCTCCTACGGCAACGAGAACTGGGAGTTCGACGACGAGGGCCTGATGCGCGTACGGCTGGCCAGCATCAACGACACCCCCATCGCCGAGTCGGAGCGCAAGTACCACTGGCCGCTCGGACGGCGGCCCGACGATCACCCCGGTCTTTCCGACCTCGGGTTCTGAACGGCCCGCGCCTGCCGCCGCAGCTCCACCCTGGCCGCGGGCAAGCGGCCCGGGGCGGTGCGCCAGTAGGGGTGCCAGAACAGACGGGCGGAGAGCCACAGCAGACGTCGTCGCAGGAGCGCCGCATGCGCCGGCTCCGCTGCGAGCCGCGTGTAGGTGCGGTGCCATTCGCGCTGCGCCTGCATCAGATCGGGCGGGAACACGGTGTCGGCCATGCGCGTAATTCAATCATGTGTTCGATTTCCTGCGCACGCCTCACGCGTCACTCATAGGGGTGAGATCAGGGCGGGGCCCGACTTCGGACGTCCTACGACCCCTGGGCTCCCCCGCACCCCGGGGCCGCAGGAAGGCGCGCCACCGCCGGGGGCGGCCTACAGGTTCAGGACGACGAGGGCCCCCACGCCGCCCAGACCCAGGGCGACGGCGGCATCGGCCCAGCCGCCCCTCCCCCAGCGGAAGTAGCGGTCCAGTGCGAGCCGCCCGGGGCCTATGGCGGCGACGCCGAGGGCGACGACGATGATGGCCAGGTTGTACTCGATGCCGCCCTGCTCGTCCCAGAGCCCGCGGGCGCCGGTCACGGTGACCATGGCATTGATCATCACGCCGATCAGCGCGGCCGAGGCGAGCGGAGTGAGCAGCCCCAGCGCGAGGCCCACGCCACCCAGGAACTCCGAGGCCCCGCCGATGGCGGCGTAGACCTTGCCCGGCGAGTAGCCCAGTTCCTCGAAGCCCTTGCCGGTGGTGGTGAGCCCCTGGCCGCCGAACCATCCGAGGGTCTTCTGGAGCCCGTGCCCCGCCATCAGGACGCCGAAGGTGAGCCTGATCAGCAGCAGACCGCAGTCACCGGCGGTCACCCGCGGCCGTGCCGGCGGGCCGCCTTCGGTCTGCGGCGGAACGCGCAATCGCTCAGCTATGTAGTTCATGGGGAACCCTCTTCTGCCCCCCGAGCCCTGACGGGCGGCGCCGGCCGTCCCGGGGACCAGCGGAGCGGGTTGATGCGGTCACCGCGGATCACACAGGCATCCCTCCTTCCTCGGAAGGCACGCGATATCCGTGTCTATTTTCAACCACTTTCCCCTCTTTTCTACATCTCATACCGGAATGCCGAAAGTGCCGAACGGCACCGGTGACCTCGCCCCCTCAAGGCCGCGGGTGCGGGGCCCGGTCACGCGGGGTACGCCGAGGGGCCGGGGCGGGCCCGCGCCGAGCCGGGCGTCGTGGAGCCTCGGGCCCGGTGGTCGGCCCCGAAAGACGACGCGGACCGCAAGGAACAGCTTGTCCCACAGGACGTGCCCCCCGACCCCTTCCCGGACCCCGCGCGGTGATGCCTGCCGGACGCCGGCATACGGAGCGGCCTCAACCGGGAGCGCGGCAGAAGAAGTTGCGGAGCCGTGCAACCCCCCGCGCATTTTCGGGAGTACCTACGAACAGACGTCCACGCGGCGGCCACCCCATCCGGTGGCCGCCGCAGGCCGGCGCGCGGGCCCACCGCGCCGGCCGTCAAGGACCGCCCGGCGCAGTGCCGGGCGGCGGCTTCGAAGGAGAAATGCTCCGTGGCTCTCAGTTTTGCCAGGAAGGCGGGCATGGCGACCGCCGCAGCGGTCGCCATCGGCGCGGTGTCGTTCGGCGCCTCCGCGGTGGCGGCGCCGGCGGGCCCGGCGGCACCTGCCGCGCACCGGGTCGGCGCATCACCCGCCGCCGTGGCCACCAAGGCGGTCCCCGCGCCCCGGAAGCAGACGCCCCAGGTCGTCACGCAACTGATCGGCAAGGGCCGCGTGGACGGCAAGCCCTGGTCGGTGGCGCTGGAGTTCCACCGGTCACTGCCCGAGGGCTACGAACTGCCCACCGCGCCCAACGGGACCACCGCCCCCGGCACGGCACTGCTGTGCCAGCGCATGTACATCGACGGCGTCCGCATCGACCACCAAGGCGGCCCCTGGTCCGACTGCCAACCCGTCACCGGCACCCACGACCCCGCCGGCTCCGGAGGCATGGGCCTGTGGGGCTTCCAGGACAAGGGCACCAGCGGCTCCCGCCTCATGGTCTCCAACCCCGAGGCCGACATCGCCTACGGCATCGTCAACCTCACCGACGGCACCCGCCTGAAGGCCCCCACGGTCACCATCCCCGGCACCGACTACCGCGCCTGGGCCGTCGCCATACCCAACGGCAAGACCATCAGCGCCGTCGACCAGTACGACAAGCGCCACCACCGCCTCACGCACGACACCTACTGGCGCTGACCCCGGAACGAGCGTGGCCACTGTCACATACCGCCCGGCCGCGCTGTCCTCATGGAGGAGACACACCGGCCACGGAAGGTGGGGGTTCCTCATCATGGGCGCCGAGCAGCCGCAGCAGGCCAAAGGTCGCATGCGCACCGACCACCCGGCCCGATACCTGGCAGGACTGCGCGAGTGGGCGGGCACGGCGGGCAGCCGTCCGCAGCCCGAGCGGCTCGCCGAGCGGTCCGACACTCACGGGACCATCGACTTCGAAGGCGGCCGGTGCATTGTGCAGGCCGGGCCCGACGGGCTGACGCTCCGCCTCGAAGCCGCCGACCGGGACGGCCTCCGGCGCATCCAGCGGTTGATCACCGAGCGCCTGCGGGAGACCTGCGGGCCCGACGTGCCTCCGGTCGCCTGGGAACCGGCCGTGGCCACCGGGCCCCGCCCGCGCCACGGCACGAAGCTCGGCATCGCTGCCGTCATCGTCCTGGTCGTCGCCGCCCACTTGGGCCTGGGCGGACTCCTGCTGGCGTCCGGCCCCTGGAAGCACTGGGCTCTGGCCGCCGTACTGGCCGCCCTCCTGGCCAAGACCGTCTACCTGCTCCGCCGCCGCGCCGTACGCCGAGGCCAGACCCCCCGGGCCCACTGATCCGAGGTAGCCGTTCATCGCCGCCGGCGGCAGAAGTCACGGCCGGTCGCACGAGCGCTGGGCACGCGCCACCACGTTTCAGGAACCGCTCGCATCACGGGCGGGATCGCCGGCCGGCGATCTGGCCAACGGGCCCGGCGCGCCGCGCCGGGCCCGAGTCCGCGTGAAGTGAACCGCTCGGCCCGGCTCTAGCGCACGTCGACGTAGTCGGACGCGCTGGTGGCGACGCCTGTCGTGGAGTTGCCGTAGTACACCCAGCGGTAGTAACCGTCGACCGAGGCGGTAACCGTGGTCTTCAGGCCCCCGGTGCTGCTGGTGGTGGCCTTCTTGACCAGCTTGAAGGTGTCGGTGCCCTTGGCGCGGAACTGGAGGCTGACCAAACGGCCGCTGTAGGCGCCGTACTTCTTGGTGCTCCAGTTCGCCCGGGTGAGCTTGCCCGTGACAGTGATCGGCTTGCCCTTGGTGACCGGCTCCGGCGAGGCGTTGGTGGTGGCCTTGGCCGCGCGCTTGAGCTGGACGGTCGTGGACCGCGTCTCCAGTTCCGCGGTCTTCAGGCCGCCGCTGGCCTTCCACAGCCGCAGTGAGACGCCGACCTTCCAGGTCGTGGCGTCGCTGTTGGAGTCGACGTGCTCCTGGCTCGGGTGCGGGTCGATGTAGAGGTTGCCCTCACAGCGGGCGTGCTTGGAGTCGATCTCGTAACAGGTGTAACCGCCCGGCCCGATGAAGTTCTCCCCCTTGTCCGCCGCCGTCGTGATGCTGCCGCGGTAGAGGAAGGGGAACGTGTCGTAGCGGTCGGGGTCGGCGGTGCTGTACCCGGAAGGCAGTGCGATGTTGAACCGCATGGGCGGCTCCACCACCTTCGACGTGCCGACGACGATCGGCTTGCCGTTGTTGACGACGATGTTCGACACGGTGATGCCGGTGTCCGCAGCATGAGCCGCCGGCGCGCTCAGCGCCGAGAGCCCCAGCGTCCCCACAAGCGTGGCCACCGTGGCGATTCGTCTGCCAGTTCTCATTCACACCTCTTCAGCAGAAGGCCGTTGGAAGGGGCGGCAGCCTATCTGATGAGTTCATGCCGTTCCGCCCGGCCCTGACCAGCCGCCCCACCGCCCCCGCGGCCAAGGCCCCTCTCTCCGGCTCCCGACCAGGCCCCCGGAGGCGTGCGCTACGTGCCCATCCCTCCGGAGCCGGCTGCGTTGCCCGGTGACACATGACGGTGCACGGCACAGTGCGGGACGGCCGCACCTCCGTTCCGCACTCGGGCGCACACCCGAACGGCTACGACATCGCCTCGGCCGCAGGGCGGCGCGTGGCACGGAGCCCGCCGCCCTGCGCTACGGCTCGATGTCAAAGAGCGGGATGGTCGGTGGCGGCGGGGCGAGTACGGAGCGAAGGCGGTTGAGCGTCACACGCCATTGCCTCCTCTCTCGTGGATCGACCCAGTTCGACGACAATCCGGACTCGCCGCTGACGATCCGGGCGAGGGCTTCATCTGCCAGGGTCCGAAGGTCGGAGGGGAAGATGGGGATGGGTGTTTCCGGGCCGTAGGACGTGTCGACTGGTTCACCGCCTGGACACTGCGCCGCGATCAGTGCCGCAGCGGCCACAGCTTCCTCCGCTTCCGCGAGGTAACCGGCGGCATGAACGGTGCGGGTGAGTACCCCGCGGGCCAGGGCTTCACGTTCCCGGGGCTTGGCGTCGTCGAGAGCGCAGGCGAAGTCTGCGGCAGTGTCGTTGTCGAAGGGGCCGGTAGCCCAGGTACCCATGATGATCTCCTCGCACCGCTGCGCGGGGAGCCTCGCACCAGCCACTGACAAGGCGGTCACGACGGCGACCAGGGTTCGCCCGTCCCCTTCCACAACCGCCGGTAGAGAGCGTGCGAGAACGGGACGGAGCCAGACGGCGACCGCACCCGGCGGAACAAAGAGAACAGCCCCTGCTCTGCGTTTCCGCAGCTCAGGGGCTGTTTTTCCACTGTGGCGGCGCCAGGATTCGAACCTGGGTAGGCTAAGCCGACGGATTTACAGTCCGCTCCCATTGGCCACTCGGGCACACCGCCTGGGAAGTGTCTCCGCGGGCCGCTTGTGTGCGGTCCCCCTTGGCGACGTCGTAAACAATACCCGATGCGCGGGGGTGCTCCGCCACCCTATTGATCAGCGCTCCGGGCGGGTCCGGTGGCTAGGCTTGCGGGGGCGGCCCGGTGACGGGTCGCGGACCTGATGGATCAGAGCCAAGGAGCCAACAGAAGATGGCCGACTCCAGTTTCGACATCGTCTCGAAGGTCGAGCGGCAGGAGGTCGACAACGCCCTCAACCAGGCCGCGAAGGAGATCTCGCAGCGCTACGACTTCAAGAACGTCGGTGCGTCGATCTCGTGGTCCGGGGACAAGATCCTGATGCAGGCCAACTCCGAGGAGCGGGTCAAGGCCATCCTGGACGTCTTCGAGACCAAGCTGGTCAAGCGGGGGATCTCGCTGAAGTCGCTGGACGCGGGCGAGCCCCAGCTGTCCGGCAAGGAGTACAAGATCTTCGCGACCATCGAGGAAGGCATCTCGCAGGAGAACGCCAAGAAGGTCGCCAAGATCATCCGCGATGAGGGGCCCAAGGGCATCAAGGCCCAGGTCCAGGGCGAGGAGCTGCGCGTCACCTCCAAGAGCCGGGACGACCTGCAAGCCGTCATCGCGCTGCTGAAGGGCAAGGACCTCGACTTCGCGCTGCAGTTCGTGAACTACCGCTGATCGAGGTACCGCCCGAGGTCCCGGCCGGGAGGAGGCGGCCGGGGCCTTTGCCGCGCGCACGACGGGGCGCATTCGGAGGGTGCCGCCCGACAGGCCGCCGCAGGTGCGTAGTGTCTTCCTGTTAGGTCTCCCCGGGACCGCCCCGCCCGTCGACGGCGGACCCGGGGCAGCGTCTCGAGGATGGAGCCGGGCATGCAAAGCCGCACCGCTTTGGTCGAGGACCTGATGAGCCGCTTCCCGCACGTTCCCCGCGAGGCGGTCATCAAGGAGGACCTGCTGCGCGGCGGGATCGCGTTCGACGAGTCCGCGCTCAGCGGCAACGAGGACGGCGACGTCAAACCGAAGTCGTACTTCATCTTCTCCTTCGACCATCGCACGCTTCCCGAACTGGGCGCCGCCGCGCTGAAGCGGCCGCCGGAGGAGATCGTGCTCACCGGCGGGCCGTACGACCTGCGCCGCACGGTGGTGTCGGTGCGGGTCAACCCGGCCTCGCCGTACCGCGTGCGGGCGGGCGGGCGCGGTGTGCTCGGCCTCTACCTCGACGGGGTGCGCATCGCGGACGTCGGCCTGCCGCCGATGCCGGCGTACTACCGGCACAGCCTGGAGAACGGGAAGTCGGTGATGGAGGTCGCGCCCACGATCCAGTGGGGCTACCTGATCTACCTGACGGTCTTCCGCGTGTGCCAGTACTTCGGCGCCAAGGAGGAGTGCCAGTACTGCGACATCAACCACAACTGGCGCCAGCACAAGGCGGCCGGCCGCCCCTACACGGGTGTGAAGCCGGTCGAGGAGGTGCTGGAGGCGCTGGAGATCATCGACAAGTACGACGAGACGAAGTCCTCCACCGCGTACACCCTCACCGGTGGGGCGATCACCTCCAAGGTCGCCGGGCGGGACGAGGCCGACTTCTACGGCCACTACGCGAAGGCCATCGAGGAGCGCTTCCCCGGCCGCTGGATCGGCAAGGTGGTCGCGCAGGCGCTGCCCAAGGAGGACGTGCAGCGCTTCAAGGACTACGGCGTGCAGATCTACCACCCGAACTACGAGGTGTGGGACCCCCGTCTGTTCGAGCTGTACTGCCCGGGTAAGGAGCGTTACGTCGGCCGGGACGAGTGGCACCGCCGGATCCTGGACTCGGCGGAGATCTTCGGCCCGCGCAATGTGATCCCCAACTTCGTGGCGGGCGTGGAGATGGCCGAGCCGTTCGGCTTCACCAGCGTCGGGGAGGCGATCGACTCCACGGCGGAGGGCCTGCGCTTCTTCATGTCGCGGGGCATCACGCCGCGCTTCACCACCTGGTGCCCGGAGCCGACGACCCCGCTGGGCAAGGCGAACCCGGAGGGCGCGCCGCTGGAGTACCACATCCGCCTGCTGGACGTGTACCGCGCGACGCTGGAGGAGTACGGGCTGAGCTCGCCGCCCGGGTACGGCCCGGCCGGTCCCGGCAACGCGGTGTTCTCGGTGAGCTCGTTCATGGACAGCCTGCCGGCGTCGGCGCCTGTCGGAGTGAGCTGAGTGCCGGCCCTGCTGATCGTGCATCACACGCCGTCGCCCAACCTGCAGGCGATGTTCGAGGCGGTGGTCGCCGGCGCGACCACCGACGAGATCGAGGGCGTGGACGTCGTACGGCGGGCCGCCCTCTCGGCGACCGCCTCCGACGTGCTCGCGGCGGACGGCTACCTGCTGGGCACGACGGCGAACCTCGGCTACATGTCGGGGGCGCTCAAGCACTTCTTCGACCAGGTCTACTACCCCTGCCTGGACAGCACGCGCGGCCGCCCGTTCGGCTACTACGTGCACGGCGGCAACGACGTCACGGGGACGGTGCGGGGCATCCGGTCGATCACCACGGGCCTGGGCTGGGAGCAGGCCGCGGCGGAGGTGACGGTCACCGGGGAGCCGTCCAGGGCCGATCTGCGGGCCTGCTGGGAGCTGGGCGCGACCCTGGCCGCCGGGCTGGCGGACTGACCGCACGGGCCCGGCGCCGACGTGCCGGGCCCATGCCCCCGTCCTACCGTGGAGGTGGAGAGAGGGGGCAGCAGCGATGGCACCCCATGTCCTGGACGACGCGGCACTGGACGCCCTGCGCTCGGGGTTCGCGGGTGAGGTCGTCGCACCGGGTGACCCGTCGTACGACGAGAGCCGCACGCTGTTCAACGCGATGATCGACCGCAGGCCGTCCGTGATCGCCCTGTGCGAGACGGTGGACGACGTGGCCGCGGCGATCCGCTTCGGCCGTGAGCGCGGGCTCGAGGTCGCCGTCCGCGGGGGCGGGCACAGCGTCTCCGGCAACGCGCTGAGCGATGGCGGCGTCGTCGTCGACCTGCGGCGCATGCACGCGGTCGTCGTGGACCCTGCGGGGCGCACGGCACGGGTCGGCGGGGGCGCCACGATGAGCCACCTGGACCGGGCGACGCAGCCGTTCGACCTGGTCACCACCGGCGGCCGGGTGTCCACCACGGGGGTGGGCGGCTTCACCCTCGGGGGCGGATCGGGGTGGCTGGAGCGCAAGTTCGGGCTGGCGTGCGACAACCTGGCGGAGGCCGAGGTGATGACGGCGGACGGCACCTTGGTGCGGGCCGCCGAGGACGAGAACCCGGAGCTGTTCTGGGCCCTGCACGGGGGCGGCGGCAACTTCGGCGTCGCCACCTCGCTCACGCTGCGGCTGCACCCGCTGCCCGCGGCCACCCTGGCCGTGCTGCTGTGGCCGCCGGAGGCCGGTCCCGAGGTGCTGCGCGCCTACCGCGCCCTGCTGGCGTCGGCGCCGGACGAGGTGGGCGGGGGCATGCTCTTCCTGACCGGGCCGCCGGAGGAGTTCGTGCCGGAGCACCTGGCGGGCCAACTGGCCTGCGCCGTGGTGTTCACGTACGCGGGTACCCTGGACGCGGCGCGCGAGGTGCTGGAACCGCTGCTCGCGCTCGCTCCGCACGGCCGCATGGTGGCGGAGATGCCGTACGCGGACCTGCAGTCGGCGCTCGACGACCCGCCGGGATACCGGAACTACTGGTCGGCGGAGTACCTGGACGACTTCCCGGACGCGGCCGTGGACCGCTTCTGCGCGCGTGCCCGGGACATGGTGGTCCCCTCCCCCTCCCAGCACGTGCTGTTCCCCTTGGGCGGCGCCGTGGCGCGCGCTCCGGCCGACTACCCGCTGCCCTGGCGCCGGGCGCCGTGGGTGGTGCACCCGTTCGGTCTGTGGGCGGACCCGGCGGACGACGAGCGCGCCCGGCGGTGGGCGCACGACGTCCGCGCCGACCTGCGGCAGTGGTCCTCGGGCGCGGTCTACCTCAACTTCATCGGGGACGAGGGCGAGGGCCGGGTGATCGCCGGGCTCGGCGCGCACAACCTGGGGCGGCTGGCACGGGTGAAGACCGAGTACGACCCGGAGAACGTCTTCCGGCTCAACCACAACATCGAGCCGGGCTGAGGCCCCGCAGCGGGAGGCGGGCCTGGGTTCAGCGGGTGGCGTACGGGGCGTCGACGGGGACGATCTCGCGACCGAGCGGCACCAGGGAGATCGGCACCATCTTGAAGTTGGCGATGCCGAACGGGATGCCGATGATCGTCAGGCAGAAGGCGACGCCCGCGATCACATGGCCGATGGCGAGCCAGATGCCCGCGAGGACCAGCCAGATGATGTTCCCCAGCAGCGACGCGACTCCCGCGTCGTGGCGCTCCACCGTGGTGCGGCCGAAGGGCCACAGTACGTAGTTGGCGATCCTCAGGGACGCGATCCCCCACGGGATGGTGATGATGAAGACGAACATCAGCAGGCCCAGCAGGGCGTAGCCGATCGCCATCCACAGGCCCCAGATGATCAGCCACACGACGTTCAGGACGATGTTGACCGCCTTCATTGCCCAAGCCTCCCATGCGTCCGCGGGCCCCGCCCCTCAGGGGCGGGAGCCGCCGCTCCGTCAGGCGTCCCTCGCAGGGCCCGTACCCGCGTGCCGGCCCTTCCGCACGTGCGCGTTCAGCGGCGGTGCCCGGCCATCTCCTCGAGGCGGGCGATGCGCTCGGCCATCGGGGGGTGGGTGGAGAAGAGCTTGGAGACGTCGCCGGGGCGGAACGGGTTGGCGATCATGAGGTGGCTGGTGGTCTCCAGCCGGGGCTCGGGCGGCAGCGGGGCGCGCTTGGTGCCCGTCTCCAGCTTGCGCAGCGCGGAGGCGAGGGCGAGCGGGTCTCCGGTGAGGCGGGCGCCCGAGGAGTCGGCCTCGTACTCGCGGGAGCGGCTGACGGCGAGCTGGATGAGGGAGGCCGCGACGGGGCCGAGGATCATCATCAGGAGCAGGCCGAACAGGCCGGGGCCCTCGTCGTCGTCGGAGCGGCCGACGGGGATCAGCCAGGCGAAGTTGACGAGGAACATGACCACGGAGGCCAGGGCGCCGGCGACGGACGAGATGAGGATGTCCCGGTTGTAGACATGGCTC
The DNA here is from genome assembly GCF_000373665.1 of Streptomyces sp. BoleA5. Classification (NCBI taxonomy): domain Bacteria; kingdom Bacillati; phylum Actinomycetota; class Actinomycetes; order Kitasatosporales; family Streptomycetaceae; genus Streptomyces; species Streptomyces sp. BoleA5. Next base: position 123,875 of record NZ_KB892096.1, on the reverse strand, counting down.
AGCTCGTGCCCGATGACGCCGCGCAGTTCGCGCTCGTCGAGGAGGCGCAGGATGCCCTCGGTGCAGCACACGGCGGCGTTGCGCGGGTTGCGGCCGGTGGCGAAGGCGTTGGGGGCCTCGGTCGGGGAGATGTAGAGCCGCGGCATGGGCTGCCGGGCGGAGGTGGAGAGTTCGCGCACCATGCGGTACAGCGCCGGAGCCTCGAACTCGCTGACCGGGCGGGCGCGCATGGAGCGCAGCGCGATCTTGTCGCTGTTCCAGTACGCGTAGGCGTTGGTCCCGAGGGCTACGACGAGTGCGACGATCAGTCCCGTACGGCCGAAGAAACTGCCGATGATCAGGATGAGAGCCGACATTCCGCCCAGGAGCGCGGCGGTCTTCAGGCCGTTGTGCCGGCGGTGCACGGTACACCCTCCAAGTTGTGCATCAGGAGGACCATCTCTCCTCGTCCAAGGAGAACCTCCCGAAGGGGGCAACGCCACCGGAGGGGCGTTGGTTCCCTTGTGCACCTTCCGACCGGGTGCTCAGAGCAGGGTGGCGGAGGCGAAGCGGAGGACGAGCTGAGGTGCGCCGGACAGCACGATCCCGACGACTGCGGTGAGCGCGATGGCGGCGCCGAGCGGGCGCGAGGGGCCCGACGGGCGTACGGCGGCGGCCGGCTCCGTCCCCGGCTTCGCGAAGAGCAGGACCGTCCACCGAAGGTAGTACACGAGCGCGATCACGACGTTGACGGCCATGACGGCCGCCAGCCAGCCGAGGCCCGCGTCGACGGCCGAGGAGAAGACGGCGACCTTGGCGAAGAGGCCGATGACGCCGGGCGGCAGGCCGGCCAGGCAGAGCAGGAAGAAGGCCATGGCCGCCGCCGCGAGCGGGTGGGCGCTGTGCAGGCCTCGGTAGTCGGTGAGCCGGTTCTGCGGCGCGGTGCGGCCGACGAGCGCGGCGACGCCGAAGGCACCGAGGTTCACGGCGGCGTACATCAACGCGTAGGCGAGGGTGGTCCCGACCTGGCGGTCGGGGTCGGTGTACGCGGCGGCGGCGATCGGGACGAGCAGGTAGCCCGCCTGGCCGATGGACGACCAGGCCAGCAGGCGGACCGCGCTGCGCGGGCGCTCGGGGCGCTGCACCAGCGCGCCGACGTTGCCGACGGTCATGGTGAGGGCGGCCAGGACGGCGACGGCGGGGCCCCAGACGTGCGCGTAGGGCCGGAAGGCGACGACCGTGACGAGGATGAGGCCCGCGAACCCGGCGGCCTTGCCGACGACCGACAGGTAGCCGGCGACCGGGAGGGGGGCGCCGGTGTAGGTGTCGGGCACCCAGAAGTGGAACGGCGCGACGGCGAGCTTGAAGGCGAAGCCGACGACGGTGAGGGCGGCGCCGGCGGCGGCGAGGGTGTCCAGGCGGGGGTCGACGCCCTGCAATCCCTTGGCCATGGCCTCCAGGTGGAGGGTGCCGGTCGCGGCGTAGACGAAGCTGACGCCCAGCAGGGTGACGGCGGTCGCGGCGACCGAGGACAGGAAGAACTTCAGGGCCGCCTCGCTCGACAGCCGGTCGCCGCGGCGCAGCCCCACCAGGGCGAACGACGGGAGGGTGGTGACCTCCAGGGCGATCACGAGGGTCGCCAGGTCACGGGAGGCGGGCAGCAGTGCGGCGCCGGAGGCCGAGGAGAGCAGCAGGAACCAGAACTCGCCGGCCGGCAGCTCGTCGAGGGTGTGCACCGACAGCAGGGCTGCGACGAGCGCTCCGGCCAGGACCAGCAGCTGCACGACGAGCGTGAAGCGGTCGGCGACGTAGGAGCAGTCGGCCGGGCTGCCGACCAGGCAGAAGGTGCTGCGGTCGCCGTCGAGCAGCGGCAGCAGGCTCAGCCCGCCGAGCACGAGGCCGCCGAGGGTGATCCCCACCAGCGGCCGCTTGCGGCCCTCGGGCAGGAAGAGGTCGGCGACCAGCACGACGAGCGCGGCCGCGGCCACGATGCCGGGCGGGGCGATCGCGGCCCAGTCGACCGATTGGACGACGGAGGTGGCGAGGGTGCTCATCAGCTGCCTCCGAGCAGGGTGCGTACGGCCGGGTCGGTGAGGCCGAGCAGGGCGGCGGGCCAGAGGCCCGCGAGGACGGTCAGGACGACCAGCGGGGTCCAGGCCGCGAACTCGTAGCCCCGGACGTCGGCGAGCGCCGGCGCGGCCTGGACGGTGTCGCGTTCGCCCATGCACACGCGGCGCACCACGACGAGGAGGTACGCGGCGGTGAGCAGGGTGCCGAAGGCGGCGACCGCGGTGAAGACCAGGTAGGCGCCGCGGTCCAGGCCCGGGGCGGGCTTGAAGGACCCGAACATCGCGAGCATCTCGCCCCAGAAACCGGCCAGACCCGGCAGGCCGAGGGAGGCGACGGCCGCGAAGGCGAGCAGGCCGCCCATGCGGGGGGCCTTGCCGTACAGCGCGGCGCCGGTCTGCCCGGCGAGGCTGTCCAGGTCGGTGGAGCCGTAGCGGTCCTTGAGGGCGCCGACCAGGAAGAAGAGCAGGCCGGTGATGAGCCCGTGGGCGATGTTGGCGAAGAGCGCGCCGTTGACGCCGGTGGGGGTCAGGGTCGCGATGCCGAGCAGCACGAAGCCCATGTGGCCGACGGAGCTGTAGGCGATGAGCCGCTTGAGGTCGCCGCCGGCGCCGCGGCGGGCCAGGGCCAGGCAGGCCAGCGACCCGTAGACGATGCCGACGACGGCGAGCGCTGCCAGGTAGGGCGCGAAGGTCTGCATGCCCTCGGGGGCGGCCGGGAGCAGGATCCGCACGAAGCCGTAGGTGCCCATCTTGAGCAGGACGCCGGCCAGGAGCACCGAGCCGACCGTGGGCGCGGCGGTGTGGGCGTCCGGGAGCCAGCTGTGCAGCGGCCACATCGGGGCCTTGACGGCGAGGCCGAGGCCGATGGCGAGGACGGCGATCAGCTGCGTGGAGTGACTGAGCGGTGACCCGTTGTCGGTGGCCAGTGCCACCATGTCGAATGTGCCCGCCTTCAGCCCGATGAGGAGCAGGCCGAGCAGCATGATCACGGAGCCGAGCAGTGTGTAGAGGATGAAGCGGAGGGCGGACTTCTCCCGGTTCTCGCCGCCCCAGCGGGCGATGAGGAAGTACATCGGGATGAGGACGGTCTCGAAGGCGAGGAAGAAGAGCACCAGGTCGAGCACGGCGAAGGTGGCGAGCGTGCCCGTCTCCAGGAGGAGCAGGAGCGCCACGAAGGCCTTCGGGGAAGGACCCGCGGGCATCTTGAAGTAGCTGTAGAGCGCGCAGAGGAAGGTCAGCAGCGCGGTCAGGACGAGGAGGGGGAGGCTGATGCCGTCGATGCCGAGGTGGATGCGGATGCCGAGCGCCGGGATCCAGCTGATGTCGGTGCTCGCCTGCATCGTCGCGGGGTGGCCGTGGTCGAAGCCCGCGGCGAGGACGATGCTCAGGACGAGGACGAGACCGGTGACGGTGACGCCGTGGCGCAGCACGGCCTGGTCGGGGTTCTTCCCCTTCAGGCCGGGCGGGGGCGGCAGCAGGGCCGCCGCGGCGCCGAGCAGCGGCAGGACGACGACGGCCGCGAGGACGTACTGGAGGACGGTGTCGTTCACGGCTCACGCTCCGACGGCGACGAGGACGGCGAGTATCACGGAGCCGGCCAGCAGCACGCTGATATAGGTCTGCACGTTGCCCGTCTGGGTGCGGCGCACGAGCGCGCCGAGCAGCCGGGGCAGTCCGCCCGCGCCGCGGACGTACGTCTCGACGACCTCGCGGTCGAGGAAGCGGACGAGACCGGAGGCGGCGAGCACGGGGCGGACGAAGAGCTTCGCGTACAGGGCGTCGAGGCGGAAGCCGTGCGAGGCGGGCTCGAAGAGCGGGCCGAGCAGCAGGCGTCCGGGGTCGGCGGGGTCCTGTGCGGCGGCGACGTCCCCGTAGACCTGCTCGTGGGTCTGGAGAGCGGCGGCCTCGGTGAGGGCGGGCTCCTCCTCCGCGGCCTCGGTGGTGACGACCGCGCCGAGCGGGGTTCCGCGACGGATCGCGGCGGCCTGCCAGGCGCCGTAGGTCGCCAGGATGCCGACGACGGCGAGGCCGACGCCGAGGATCGAGGTGACCAGGGTCGGGGCGAGTGCGTTGCCGTCGAGCCAGGCGGGGAGGTCGAGGAGCGAGGGCACGAGGGCGACGGCGCCGAAGGCGAGGGTCGGTACGGCCAGCACCCACAGCACGACGGTCATGAGGGCCGGTTCCCTGCCGTGGGCCGCGGGCGCGGCGGCGCCCTGGCCGCGGAAGGCGAGGAGGAACAGGCGCGTGGCGTAGCCGGCGGTGAGCACGGCGGTGAGCAGCGCGGCGACCAGGACGAGCCAGCCGACGGCCGACGGGACGCCCTCGGCATGGCCGGAGGCGGCGTGCTCCGCGGCCCGCAGCACCGACTCCTTGGAGAAGAAGCCGGAGAAGGGCGGGATCGCGGCCAGGGCGGCCAGCGCGATGCCCATGGTCCACATGGCGTCGGGGGCGCGCTTGCCGAGGTCGCCCATGCGGGACATCGCGGCCAGCGAGTTGGTGCCGGCGGCGTGGATGACGACGCCGGTGGCGAGGAAGAGGAGGGCCTTGAAGGCACCGTGCGAGACGAGGTGGAACACGGCGGCGCTGCGGTCGCCGACGGCGAGGGCGGCGGCCATGTAGCCGAGCTGGCCGATCGTCGAGTAGGCGAGCACGCGTTTGATGTCGTCCTGGGCGAGCGCGGCCAGAGCGGAGCCGATCATGGTGACGGCGGCCAGCACGCCGAGCACCGCGAGGGTGACGGTGGATGCCTCGAAGACCGGCAGCAGCCGGGCGACGAGGTAGATGCCGGCCGCGACCATCGTGGCGGCGTGGATCAGCGCGGACACCGGGGTGGGACCGGCCATCGCGTCGGGCAGCCAGGTGTGCAGCGGGAACTGCGCCGACTTGCCGGCGACACCGGCGAGCAGCAGCAGGCCGACGACGGTCGGGTGCTCGATCCCGCCGTGGGTCGCGGCGGTGAGGATGCCGTTGATCCGGAAGGTCCCGGCGTCGGCGGCGAGCGCGAAGACACCGATCAGGAAGGGGACGTCACCGAGCTTGGTGACCAGGAAGGCCTTGAGGGAGGCGGCCCGGGCGACCTCGGTCTCCCAGTAGTGGCCGACCAGGAAGTACGAGCAGATGCCCATGATCTCCCAGCCGACCAGCAGCACCATCAGGTCGCCGGTGTAGACGACCAGGAACATGGCGGCGGTGAAGAGGGAGACCAAGGCGGAGTAGGAGGCGTACCGGGGGTCGTGCCGCAGGTAGGCCGTGGAGTACAGCTGCACGCAGGTGGCGACCAGCCCGACGAGGACGGCGATGAGCACCGCGAAGCCGTCGAGGTGCAGGGCCAGGTCGACGGGCACCGAGCCGGTCGGCGTGAGCCGGGTCGCGGCGTCGGTGGCCGGGCCGCTGCCCTGCCGTACGGCGACGGTGACGGCCAGCACGAAGGCGGTCGCGGTGGGCAGCACGGCCAGCGGCCGGACGAAGCCGGGGGCGGTGCGGCCGAGCAGCAGACCACCGACGGCGCCGAGGAAGGGGAGGAGGGGGACGAGGACGGCGAGGGTCGTCAGGGTCACGCTGCGGCCTCGGCCTTCTCTTCGGGTGCGGAGGGCCCGGCCCCTTCGCCCTGCGGGTCGTGCGGATCATGCGGTCCGTGCTCCGCGAGGTCGGTGAGGCGGTCGACGTCGGAACTGCCCTGGTTGCGGTACACCAGCAGCACGATGGCGAGACCGATGCCGATCTCGGCGGCGGCGATGACGATGACGAACAGCGTCAGCGCCTGCCCGGCGTGGAGGGTGTCGCGGAGCCAGACGTCGAAGGCGACCAGGTTGAGGTTGACCGCGTTCAGCATCAGCTCGACCGACATCAGGACGAGGATCGCGTTGCGCCGGGCGAGGACGCCGTACACGCCGACGGAGAACAGGAGGGCGGCGAGGACGGCGGGATAGGCGAGATGCATCAGCGCTCTCCCGGCTGCTGACGGGACTGCTTGCGGGACAGGACGATCGCACCGACGAGCGCGGCGAGCAGGAGCACGGACAGCGCCTCGAACGGCAGCACCCAGTGGCGGAAGAGGATCTCGCCGGTGACCTTGGTGGAGCCCTGCACGGCGCCGTCCACCGCGATCCAGGTGGACCGGAAGGCGTCCACCACGACCCACACAAGCGTGCCCGCGGCGGCGGCGGCCACGGCGAGGGCCGCGATCCGGTTGCCGGAATCGGCGTCCGGGGAACGCCCGATGGGCGCCTTGGTGAGCATCAGGCCGAACAGCACGAGCACGACGACGGACCCGACGTAGATCAGCACCTGCACCCAGGCGATGAACTCGGCGGTGAGGAGGAGGTATTCGACGGCGACGCCGCCGAGCGCGACGACCAGCCACAGCGCGGCGTGCACCAGCTGCTTGGTGGTGACGCTGACGACGGCGGCGGCGAGGGTCGCGACGCCGACGAGGACGAAGACGATCTCGACCCCGGTCGGGGACAGGAAGCCGGGGTGGGCTGCGGCGGCGTTCACGCCTCGCCCCCCGGCTGCTCGCGCCCGGGCTCTGCCTCGCCCTGGGCGGCGGCGGCAGTGGCGGTGGCGGCGGCCTTCTCCGCGGCCTTGCGGGCGGCGGCCAGCTCCTTGGGTTCCTCGGCGGCCGGGTCGAGCGGCGGCGGGGCGGGCACCGTCCACATCCACTCGCGCAGCTTGTCGCGCTCGTGGGTGAGTTCGAGGATGTCGGTCTCCGCGTACTCGAACTCCGGCGACCAGAACAGGGCGTCGAAGGGGCACACCTCGATGCAGATGCCGCAGTACATGCAGAGCGAGAAGTCGATGGCGAAGCGGTCCAGCACGTTACGGCTGCGCTCGCGGCCGCCCGGGGCTGCGGCGGGCACCGTCTCCTTGTGGGAGTCGATGTAGATGCACCAGTCGGGGCACTCGCGGGCGCACAGCATGCAGACCGTGCAGTTCTCCTCGAACAGCGCGATCACTCCGCGGGTGCGGGGCGGCAGTTCCGGCTGCACCTCGGGGTACTGCGCGGTGTGCGAGCGCCGGGTCATCGTGCGCAGGGTGACGGCGAGGCCCTTGGCCAGGCCGGAACCGGGGATGCCCATCAGGAGATCACCACCTTCACCACGCCGGTGAGCGCGATCTGGGTCAGGGCGAGCGGGATGAGGACGGTCCAGGCGAACCTCTGCAGCTGGTCCTCGCGCAGCCGGGGGTACGTGACCCGGAGCCAGATCACGACGAAGGCCAGGGCCGCGGTCTTGAGCAGCGTCCACAGCCAGCCGACGCTGTCGGACCAGGGGCCGTGCCAGCCGCCCAGGAACAGGACGGTGGTCAGGCCGCACAGCACGACGATGCCGGCGTACTCCGCGAGCAGGAACAGGGCGAAGCGCAGGCCCGTGTACTCGGTGTAGGCGCCGAAGATGATCTCCGAGTCCGCGACGGGCATGTCGAAGGGCGGACGCTGGAGCTCGGCGAGGCCGGCCGTGAAGAACACGACGGCTCCGATCAGCTGCCACGGCGTCCACCACCAGGCGTACGCGTCGACGATGCCGGGCAGTGAGAGCGTGCCCGCCGCCATGGCGACGGACGCGGCGGCCAGCAGCATCGGCAGCTCGTACGACATCAGCTGGGCCGCGCTGCGCAGACCGCCGAGGAGGGAGAACTTGTTGGCCGAGGCCCAGCCGGCCATGAGCGAGCCGAGCACGCCCACGCCCATCACGGCGAGGACGAAGAACAGGCCCGCGTCGATGTCCTGGCCGACGAGCCCGCCGGGACCGATCGGGATCGCGATGAGGACCAGGAGGTAGGGCAGCAGTGCGACGGCGGGCGCGAGTTGGAAGATCTTCCGGTCGGCGTCGGCCGGGACCACGTCCTCCTTCTGCGCGAACTTCACGCCGTCGGCGACGAGCTGGGCCCAGCCGTGGAAGCCGCCGGCGTACATGGGCCCGAGACGTCCCTGCATGTGGGCCATGACCTTGTGCTCGGTCTGGCCGACGACCAGGGGCAGGACGAGGAAGGCGACGAGCACGGCGAGCAGCCGGAGGATCACTTCGAGGGCGTCGCTCACGATGTGCTGCCTCCTTCTTCCGCGTCGTCGTTGCCGGAGGAGTCCGGCGCGGTGGCCGGGCTGCCGTCGGGGGAGCTTTCGGCGGGCTCGCCGGTGCCGTCCTCGGCGGGCGGCGCGGGTTCCCCGGTGCCGTCCTCGGCGGGCGACGCGGGTTCCCCGGGCTTCGCCGCGCCGGGGTCCGCCGCGGGAGCGGCGGCGGCCGGTCCGGTGTCGCGGGGAACGTCCCAGGGGGCGTCCGGAGTGCGCTTGCGGGGGCTCGTCCCGGGAGCCGCGGGGGCCTCCGGAGTCGCCGGAGCTGCCGGGGTCTCGGCGGCACCGGTCCGGCCGGCCGGGCCGTCGCTCGCCGAGCGCGTGCGGCGGGCTGCGGCGGGGGCTGCCGGGGCCTCGGCGGCACCCTGGCTGGCGGAGCCCTCGCTGACGCTGCGGGAACGCCGGGCCGGGCGCTCGGCGGAGCCCGCCGCACCGGCGGCTCCGGCAGCGCGCGGGGTCCGGGCGGGGCCGGAGCCCGCCGCACCGGCGGCTCCGGCAGCGCGCGGGGTCCGGGCGGGGCGCGCCGGGGCGGGCGGGAGCTGGCCCTTCATGGGGCCCCAGTCGTTGGGATCGGGCACGCCGGGGGGCAGCATCTGACGCCGCTTGGGGCCGCCGTGATCGGACTCCCCCGGCTCCTTCGCGCCGGGCCACGCCTTCGCGACGCGTGCCGCCAGCACGAAGTCCTTGCGCAGCGGGTGCCCCTCGAAGCCTTCGGGCAGCAGCAGCGGCACCAGGTGCGGGTGCCCGGTGAAGTCGACGCCGAACATCTCGTGCGTCTCACGCTCGTGCCAGGCGGCGCCCGCGTAGACGCCGACGGCGGTCGGCAGGGCCGGTGCCTCGTGCGGGACGGTCGTACGGATCATCAGGCGCCGCACCGAGCCGACCGCGGGGGCGACGACGTGGGCGCAGACCCGGAAGCCGCTGCCGCCCTCGTCGACGGCGCTGAGCCAGTCGAAGAAGGTGCAGCCGAGGGCGTCCCGGGCGGCACGCAGGGCGTCCGTCCAGGAGGCGGCGGGGACGTCGACGGTCAGCAGGCCGTACGCCTCCTCCGCCGTGGCCTCGGCGCCGAAGACCTCGGCGACGGCGTCCGGCTCGGGGAGCCGGTCGAAGGGCGTGGTCACTTCGCCTCCTCCCCGGGCGGCGGCGGGGCCTGGACGAGGCCGCTGCGCAGCGCCGCGGTGGACGCGCGCGGGGTGCCGCCGTCGCCGTAGCGCTCGCCGAGCGACTCGCGGGCGATCTTCTCCTGGAGCTTGAGGATGCCCTGCAGCAGCGCCTCGGGCCGCGGCGGGCAGCCGGGCACGTAGACGTCGACGGGGATGATCTGGTCGACGCCCTTGGTCACGGAGTACGAATCCCAGTAGGGGCCGCCGCAGTTGGAGCAGGCACCGAAGGAGATGACGTACTTCGGCTCGGGCATCTGCTCGTACAGACGCTTCACGGCCGGGGCCATCTTGTCGGTGACGGTGCCGGAGACGACCATGAGGTCGGCCTGGCGCGGGCCGGGCGCGAAGGGGATCACGCCGAGCCGGATGAAGTCGTGCCGGGCCATGGAGGCGGCGATGAACTCGATGGCGCAGCAGGCGAGCCCGAAGTTGAAGACCCACAGGCTGTAGCGGCGGCCCCAGTTCAGGACCACCTTCATCGGCTCGGGTGCCAGGCGCGCGAGGGTACCGAGGCGGCGCGGCTCCGGCAGGTACTCGGGAGTGCTCACATCGGTCACATCGGTCACGTCCATTCCAGGACGCCCTTCTTCCAGGCGTAGAGCAGACCGACGGCGAGGAAGCCGAGGAAGACGAACATCTCGACCAGCGTCGTGCCGCCGTACCCCTCGGCGGCGAACACCGTCGCCCAGGGGAAGAGGAAGATCGCGTCGACCGCGAAGATGACGTAGAGGAAGGAGTAGACGTAGTAGCGGATCTGGGTGTGCGCCCAGCCCTCGCCGACGGGGTCGACGCCGCACTCGTACGTGAGCATCTTCTCCTGCGTCGGCACCACGGGCCGCAGCAGGCGACCGGCCCCGAAGGCCACGGTCACGAAGAGCACCCCGAGCACCGCGACCAGCCCGACGACCGAGTAGCCGTGGAAGTAGTCCACGTCCGTCCGCCCCTCGTTTCTCGTCGTAAGCGCGTTGTCCAGCGATCCCGGTGGATCTTTAGACGATCTGTACGAACGGAGTCTAGGCCCTGCCCCCCGGGGCCGAACCACCCGTCCTGACCGGTGGTACGGATAACCCCACCTTGTCCTGGCAGGCGCACCCCATGGCGGTGGCCGCCCCGACCCCGGCAGGCTTGACGTCATGACCATCAACTCCCAGCGCGGGGAAGCCGCCCCGCTGCCGCCGGCGCGCTTCGCCTTCGACGCCGTGACGTGGAAGGAGATCGCGTATCTCCTGGCGAACCTGCCCATGGACGTCGCGGGCTTCGTCTACGTCGCCGTCGTGCTCTACCTCGGCGTCGGGCTGTCGGTGACGGTGATCGGCCTGCCGGTGCTGGCTCTGGGCCTGGCCGGGTGCCGACTGCTGGGGCGGCTGGAGCGGATACGGGCGCGCGGCATGCTCGGACTGGCCGTGGACGAGCCCCGCTCGCTGAGCCCCGGGCGGATGGGCTTCTTCCCCTGGCTGTGGACCTCGCTGAAGGACCCGGTGGGGTGGCGCCACGCGCTGTACTTCTTCATCCGGCTGCCGTGGGGGATCGTGACCTTCACCATCGCCTTGACCTCGCTCTTCGTCGCGTGGCCGGTGCTGCCGTTCATCGCGCGGGGGCTGGCCAACGCCGACCGCGCGATGGTCCGCGGCCTGCTGTCGCCGTCCGACGAGCTGGAGCGGCGGATCGCCGAGCTGGAGTCGGACCGCGGCACGGTGGTGGACACCGCCGCCGCCGACCTGCGGCGCATCGAGCGCGACCTGCACGACGGGGCGCAGGCGCGGCTCGTGGCGCTCGCCATGGACCTGGGCCTGGCCAAGGAGAAGCTCCAGGAGGACCCNGAGGCNGCNGCNANNATGGTNGNCGANGCCCACGGCGAGGTGAAGCTGGCCCTCCAGGAGCTGCGCGACCTGGCCCGCGGCATCCACCCGGCCGTCCTCACCGACCGCGGCCTGGACGCCGCCCTGTCCTCGGTGGCCGCCCGGTGCACGGTGCCGGTGCAGGTCCAGGTGGATCTGGCGAGCCGGCCCGCGCCGGCGATCGAGGGCATCGCGTACTTCACGGTCTCCGAACTGCTGCAGAACATCAGCAAGCACAGCGGGGCGCGCCGGGCCGTCGTCGAGCTGTGGCGCTCCGACGGCCGGCTGATGATCCAGGTCCGCGACGACGGCCGGGGCGGGGCGACCACGTCGGGCGGCAGCGGTCTGGGCGGGCTGGCCGAGCGGCTGGACTCGGTGGACGGTCTGCTGGTGGTCGACTCCCCGGCCGGCGGCCCGACGACGGTGACGGCCGAACTGCCCTGGCGGGACCGCGCCTGAGCCGCGTACGGGAAGGCCGGTGCCCTCGCTGGAGGGCACCGGCCTTCCCGCGTGCCGCCGGGTGCCGGCTTCGCCTACGGTTCGGGACACCGAAGGACCGCACCGCGGGGGTGGGGTTTTCCCCAGGTCCAAGACGCCTATCCGCACCATGGGCGCGAAGGCCCCGGAGGGCGAGGCTGGAGCCATCACAGGCGGTCGCAGAGGGACGACGAAGAGGACGGACGTGACCATGGCATACGGTTTCCCGGAGCCGCGCGAGCACCGGCTGCCCGCGGCGCTGCGCGCGCCGATCGAGGCCCGCACCTGGCGCGAGTTGCTGTATCTGCTGCTGAACCTGCCGATGGGCATCATCGGCTTCGTCTTCACCGTGACGATGCTGTCGCTCGGCGCGGGGCTGCTGGTCACCTTCCTCGGGCTGCCCGTCCTCGCCCTGATGCTGGCCGGGTGCCGGGGGCTCGGCGTCGTGGAGCGCGAGCGGGCCCGCCAGTGCCTGCGCATCGACGTGGCCGCGCCCGAGCCGCTGCGCCGGCGGCCCGGCCAGGGCTTCATGTCGTGGCTCGGCGGCCAGCTGACCAGCGGCGCCTCCTGGCGGCACATCCTGTACTTCTTCGTGCACTTCCCGTGGGGCGTGTTCACCTTCTCCGTGGCCGTCTCGTTCTTCACCTACGGCTGGGGGCTCCTCACGTACCCGCTGTGGCAGTGGGTCTTCCCGGCCTACACCGACCAGCCCGGACTCCAGCTGTACGGGGACGGGAACGGCAACGGCTGGTGGCTGGACTCGCCGTTCGAGGTGGCCATGACCTCCGTGCTGGGCCTGCTGCTCGTCCTGGTCACCCCCTGGCTGATCCGGGGCATGGCGTACGTGGACCGGGGCCTGGTCGCCGGGCTGCTGGGGCCTTCACGGCTGGCCAGCCGCGTCACGGAGCTGGAGTCGGACCGCGGCACGGTGGTGGACACCGCCGCCGCCGACCTGCGGCGCATCGAGCGCGACCTGCACGACGGGGCGCAGGCGCGGCTCGTGGCGCTCGCCATGGACCTGGGCCTGGCCAAGGAGAAGCTCCAGGAGGACCCNGAGGCNGCNGCNANNATGGTNGNCGANGCCCACGGCGAGGTGAAGCTGGCCCTCCAGGAGCTGCGCGACCTGGCCCGCGGCATCCACCCGGCCGTCCTCACCGACCGCGGCCTGGACGCCGCCCTGTCCTCGCTCGCGGCGCGCTGCACCGTGCCGGTGCAGGTGAGCGTGGACCTGCCGGGGCGGCCGGTGCCGGCGATCGAGGGCATCGCGTACTTCACCGTCTCCGAACTGCTGCAGAACATCAGCAAGCACAGCGGGGCCTCGCGCGCCACGGTCGACCTGTGGCGCTCCGGCGACCGGCTGATGATCCACGTCGTCGACAACGGGCGCGGCGGCGCGTCCACGGGGCGCGGCTCGGGTCTGGCCGGGCTCGCGGAGCGGCTGGGAGCGGTGGACGGCGTCCTCGCGGTGGACTCCCCCGCCGGCGGCCCGACCACGGTCGCGGCGGAATTGCCCTGGCGTACCTGACCCCGCGAGGGCGTCGGCTGGAGAACGACCGCAGGACCCTGCGGACAGAGAAGACCGGAAACTACCGAGAGGACGCTGACGGCACCCCCTCCGTCCCTCCCCCGCACTCCGCCCCGGCGGCGAGGCCGTGTGCCGGCCGCCGGAAGCTGGAATGCTGGGGGAGGGACACGTCGACGTCGACACGGGGGAGCCGGTAGCGGTGGAGGACAGAGTGCGCGTGGTCATCGCCGAGGACTCGGTGCTGCTGCGGGAGGGACTGACCCGTCTGCTGACCGACCGCGGGCACGAGGTCGTCGCCGGGGTCGGCGACGCCGAGGCCCTGCTGAAGGTGATCGGCGAGCTCGCCGCCGAGGGCGCGGTGCCCGACGTGGTCGTGGCCGACGTGCGGATGCCGCCGACCCACACCGACGAGGGCGTGCGCGCCGCGGTGCGGCTGCGCCGCGACCATCCGCAGCTGGGCGTGCTGGTGCTGTCGCAGTACGTGGAGGAGCAGTACGCCACCGAGCTGCTGGCGGGCAGTTCCCGCGGGGTCGGGTATCTGCTCAAGGACCGGGTAGCCGATGTGCGGGAGTTCGTCGACGCGGTCGTCCGCGTGGCGGGCGGCGGTACCGCCCTGGACCCGGAGGTGGTGGCGCAGCTGCTGGGGCGCAGCCGCAAGCAGGACGTACTGGCAGGTCTCACCCCGCGGGAGCGCGAGGTGCTGGGACTGATGGCGGAGGGCCGGACGAACTCCGCGATCGCCAAGCAGCTGGTGGTGAGCGACGGCGCCGTCGAGAAGCACGTCAGCAACATCTTCCTCAAACTGGGGCTGGCCCCCAGCGAGGGCGATCACCGGCGTGTCCTGGCCGTGCTCACGTATCTCAATTCCTGATCCTCTGACGTATCGTCAGAGGAGCCCGCGGAGGCACAGAACCGGAGCGGCGCCGGGAGGCGTCCCATATGGAGGAAGCAGGCAGCACGGGCTCCGGGGGGCGGTGACCGTGACCCATCAGGGCACAAAGGGAGCTCAGCGCGGCGCCCACGATGCGGGAAGAACCGGGAAGGCGACCCTTACCCACGTACGATGGCGCGTGGGACACAAGGTCACGGCCCCGGTCGTGAGCCGCCGCCTCGAAGGAGGTCCGATTCAGTGACCAGCCAGGTCAGCAGCCCGACTACCCCCGATCGCCCCGTTCTGGGTGAGCAGCGGAAACCGGCCAAGGAGACCAGGAAGCTCGATCGGGTGGTGATCCGTTTCGCCGGGGACTCCGGCGACGGGATGCAGCTCACGGGAGACCGGTTCACCTCGGAAACGGCGTCGTTCGGCAACGATCTGTCCACCCTGCCGAACTTCCCGGCCGAGATCCGGGCTCCGGCAGGCACCCTGCCGGGCGTCTCGAGCTTCCAGCTGCACTTCGCCGACCACGACATCCTCACCCCGGGGGACGCCCCGAACGTCCTGGTCGCGATGAACCCGGCGGCACTGAAGGCGAACATCGCGGACCTGCCGCGCGGCGCGGAGGTCATCGTCAACACGGACGAGTTCACCTCCCGCGCGATGGGCAAGGTCGGCTACGCGGCCTCGCCGCTGGAGGACGGCTCGCTTTCGGCCTACGCGGTGCACCCGGTGCCGTTGACCACCCTGACGGTCGAGGCGCTCAAGGAATTCCCGCTGACCCGCAAGGAGGCCGAGCGCAGCAAGAACATGTTCGCGCTCGGGCTCCTGTCGTGGATGTACCACCGTCCCACCGAGGGCACCGAGGACTTCCTGCGCAAGAAGTTCGCGAAGAAGCCCGAGCTGGCCGAGGCGAACGTGGCGGCCTTCCGCGCGGGCTGGAACTTCGGCGAGACGACCGAGGACTTCGCGGTCAGCTACGAGGTGGCCCCGGCCGAGGCGGCCTTCCCGGCCGGCACCTACCGCAACATCTCGGGGAACCTGGCGCTGTCGTACGGCCTGGTCACCGCGAGCCGCCAGGCCGACCTGCCGCTCTTCCTGGGCTCGTACCCGATCACCCCGGCCTCGGACATCCTGCACGAGCTGAGCAGGCACAAGAACTTCGGTGTGCGCACCTTCCAGGCCGAGGACGAGATCGCCGGCATCGGCGCCGCGCTCGGCGCGGCCTTCGGCGGCTCGCTGGCCGTCACCACCACCTCCGGTCCGGGCGTCGCGCTGAAGTCCGAGACCATCGGCCTCGCGGTCTCCATGGAGCTGCCGCTGCTGGTCGTCGACATCCAGCGCGGCGGGCCCTCGACGGGCCTGCCGACCAAGACCGAGCAGGCCGACCTGCTGCAGGCGATGTACGGGCGCAACGGCGAGGCGCCGGTCCCGATCGTGGCGCCGTGCACCCCCGGCGACTGCTTCGGGGCCGCGCTGGAGGCGGCCCGCATCGCGCTGACCTACCGCACCCCCGTCCTCCTGCTCTCCGACGGCTACCTCGCCAACGGCTCCGAGCCGTGGCGGGTCCCCGAGCTGGACGAGCTGCCCGACCTTCGGGTGCAGTTCGCGACGACGCCCAACCACGTGGCGGAGGACGGCACCGAGGAGTTCTGGCCGTACCTGCGCGACCCCGAGACCCTGGCGCGCCCCTGGGCGGTGCCGGGCACCCCCGGTCTCGAGCACCGCATCGGCGGCATCGAGAAGCAGGACGGCACCGGGCACATCTCGTACGACCCGGCCAACCACGATCTGATGGTGCGCACCCGGCAGGCCAAGATCGACGGCATCGAGGTGCCCGACGTCGTCGTCGACGACCCGGACGGGCAGGCGAGGACCCTGGTGATCGGCTGGGGCTCGACGTACGGTCCGATCACGGCGGCCGTACGGCGCATCAGGGGCGCAGGGGGCGCGGTCGCGCAGGCACATCTGCGCCATCTGAACCCCTTCCCGAGGAATCTCGGGGAGGTCCTCGGGCGTTACCAGAAAGTAGTGGTCCCGGAGATGAACCTCGGCCAGCTCGCCCATCTGCTGCGGGCGAGGTACCTGGTCGACGCCCGCTCGCACACCCAGGTCACCGGCCTGCCCTTCAAGGCCGAGCAACTCGCTGCCGCCATCCAGGAGGAGAGCGCAGATGTCTGAGGCTCCTGCCGCCGAACACCGCACGCCGGGGCTGCCGGCGCTGTCCCTGGTCCCCAAGGCCGAAGCCAAGCAGTCCATGAAGGACTTCAAGTCGGACCAGGAAGTGCGCTGGTGCCCCGGCTGCGGTGACTACGCGATCCTCGCCGCGGTGCAGGGCTTCATGCCCGAACTGGGCCTGGCCAGGGAGAACATCGTCTTCGTCTCGGGGATCGGCTGCTCCTCCCGCTTCCCGTACTACATGAACACCTACGGGATGCACTCCATCCACGGCCGCGCCCCGGCCATCGCGACCGGGCTCGCCGCCTCGCGGCGCGACCTGTCGGTGTGGGTCGTCACGGGAGACGGCGACGCGCTGTCCATCGGCGGCAACCACCTGATCCACTCGCTGCGGCGCAACGTCAACCTCAAGATCCTGCTCTTCAACAACCGGATCTACGGATTGACCAAGGGGCAGTACAGCCCGACCTCCGAGCTCGGCAAGATCACCAAGTCGACGCCGATGGGCTCGCTGGACGCGCCCTTCAACCCGGTCTCGCTGGCGCTGGGCGCGGAGGCCTCGTTCGTGGCGCGCACCGTCGACTCCGACCGCAAGCACCTCACGAGCGTGCTGCGGGCGGCCGCCGCGCACCCGGGCACGGCCTTCGTGGAGATCTACCAGAACTGCAACATCTTCAACGACGGCGCCTTCGAGGTGCTGAAGGACCGGACCTCGGCGGAGAACGCGGTGATCCGGCTGGAGCACGGCGAGCCGATCCGCTTCGGCGCGGACAACGCCAAGGGCGTCGTGCGCGACCGGGCGACCGGCGATCTGCGGGTCGTCGACGTCGACGCGTCCAACGAGGACGAGGTCCTGGTGCACGACGCGCACGCCGCGACGCCCACGACGGCCTTCGCCCTGTCCAGACTCGCCGACCCCGACACGCTGCACCACACGCCGATCGGCGTGTTCCGCAGCGTCGAACGGCCGGTCTACGACGCGCTGATGTCCGAGCAGCTGGAGCAGGCCGTCGAGCAGCAGGGCAAGGGCGACCTCGCCACCATGCTGGCCGGCAACGACACCTGGACGGTCGTGGGCTGAGCCGCGCCACCCGTCTCAGCCGCCGTACGGGGCCCGGGCCGCACGATCAGGCCCGGGCCTCGTCGTACGTCCGGCGGGCGGCGATCACCTGCCCGGTGCGGTCCTCGCTCCAGCGGGCCAGGGCCCAGACCTGGTCGGCGGCCTCCTTGCCGAGCGGCGTCAGGGAGTACTCGACGCGCGGCGGGATGACGGGGTGCGCCTCGCGGTGCACGAAACCGTCGCGCTCCAGGGTCTGCAGGGTCTGGGCGAGCATCTTCTCGCTGACCCCGCCGACCGTGCGGCGCAGCTCGCTGAAGCGCAGGGTGCCGTCGATCAGTGCGGCCAGCACCAGCACACCCCAGCGGCTGGTGACGTGTTCGAGGATCACGCGTGAGGGGCAGTTGCGCGCGTTCACGTCGGGGGGCGCCTGCAGCAGGCCGGCCGGCTCTTCCCTTACGTCCATGACACTAGCTTACTTCAAAGTGGGTACTTTCTATAAGTTAGTACCAACCCTAGGGTTAGTCCAGTCATCGCCAACGGGGACAACAGGGACTGGAGTGAACCCCTCATGAGCATCGTCGTCACCGGAGCCACCGGACAGCTGGGGCGTCTGGTCGTGGACCGGCTCCTCGCCGGCGTCCCGGCCGGGCAGATCGTGGCCGTCGTACGCGACGCGGACAAGGCCGCGGACCTCGCCGCCCGGGGCGTGGAGCTCCGGGTGGCCGACTACAACGCCCCCGAGACCCTCAAGGGCGCCTTCCGGGCCGGCGACGTGGTGCTGCTGATCTCGGGCAGCGAGGTCGGGCAGCGCGTCGCCCAGCACACCGCCGTGATCGAGGCCGCCAAGGAGGCGGGGGTCGCACGGCTCGCGTACACCGGCGTCCTCGGCGGCCCGTCGGCCGACTTCCTGCTCGCCGCCGAGCACAAGGCCACCGAGCAGGCCCTGCTGGACTCCGGCCTGACCTACACGCTGCTGCGCAACGGCTGGTACACCGAGAACTACACCGCCCAGATCCCCACCCAGCTGGAGCACGGCGTCGCCGGCAGCGCGGGCGAGGGCCGCATCGGCTCCGCGAGCCGCGAGGACTACGCGGACGCCGCCGCGGCCGTGCTGACCGGCGAGGGGCACGAGAACGCGGTGTACGAGCTCAGCGGGGACGAGGCCTGGACGATGGCCGAGTACGCCGCCGAGCTGGCGCACCAGTCCGGCCGGCCGGTCGCCTACACCGACCTGCCCGCCGACGCATTCCTGGCGGTCCTGACCGGCGCCGGGCTGCCCGAGCCGGTGGCCGCGATCTACGTCGACGTGGACGTCGCCGGCATCTCCCGCGGCCTCCTCCAGGGCGGCAGCGGCGACCTCGCCCGGCTGATCGGACGTCCCACCACCCCGCTCGCGGACACGATCGCGGCGGCGCTCAAGGGCTGACCTGAGGCACCCGCCGGGACGGGACCCCGCAGCGGAGGGGATCCGCCCGCGGGGCCCGGCCTGTTCCGCTCCGTCACGGCGCCCTCCCCGCCCGCCACGAGGGTGTCATGACCGTCATGCGATACGCAGATGACGGGAGAACGCCCCGCACGCTACCTTCGAGCGGTCGGCCAGCGCCCCGGGAGGAACGAGTGAACGAGCAGCGTGCCGGTCTGCTGTACGGATTCGCCGCCTACGGGCTCTGGGGGCTCTTCCCCCTCTACTGGCCGCTCCTCGAACCGTCCGGCGCGGGCGAGATCCTGGCCCACCGCATGGTCTGGTCGCTGGCCGTCGTCTCCGTCGTGCTGCTGGTGATGCGCCGCTGGGCCTGGGTCCCCGAGCTCCTGCGGCAGCCTCGGCGGCTCGGGCTGCTGGCCATGGCCGCGGCCGTGATATCCGTGAACTGGGGCCTGTACATCTGGGGTGTCAACAGCGGCCACGTCGTCGAGACCTCGCTGGGCTACTTCATCAACCCGCTCGTCACCATCGCCCTCGGCGTCCTCGTCCTGCACGAGCGCCTGCGGCCCGCGCAGTGGGCGGCCGTGGGCGTCGGCGCCGCCGCCGTCCTGGTGCTGACCCTGGGCTACGGGCGGCTGCCCTGGATCGCGCTCACCCTGGCCTGCTCCTTCGCCACGTACGGCTTCATCAAGAAGAAGGTCGGCATGGGCGGCCTGGAGTCGCTCGCGGCCGAGACCGCGATCCAGTTCCTGCCGGCGCTCGGCTACCTCGTCTTCCTCGGCACCCGCGGGGAGACCACCTTCGCCTCGCACGGGGCCGGTCACGCCTCCCTGCTCGCCGCGTGCGGCGTCGTCACCGCGGTGCCGCTGGTCTGCTTCGGCGCCGCGGCCATCCGCATCCCGCTGAGCATGCTGGGGCTGCTGCAGTACCTCGCGCCGGTCTTCCAGTTCGGCCTCGGACTGCTCTGGTTCCACGAGGAGATGCCGGCGGAGCGCTGGGCGGGCTTCGCCCTCGTCTGGCTCGCCCTGGCCCTGCTGACCTGGGACGCGCTGCGCGCCGCCCGGCGCGGCCGGATCGCGGTGCGCGACGCGGCGGTGGTGCCCGACGAGGCGGCGCCGCGCGGGGCCGTCACCGGCTGAGCGGCGGCGTCCGCGCACCGGCGCGCGCTAGCCTTCCGGCGCCTCGTGGGCGTGGCCGCGGGAGCGGTGGGCGCGGACCTTGTGGCGGTTGCCGCAGTGCTCCATGGAGCACCAGCGGCGCCGGCCGGGGCGTGAGACGTCCACGAAGACCAGTCGGCAGTCGTGGGCGGAGCATTCCCGGACGCGGTCGGCGTACGGGCCGGAGAAGAGCTCCACCGCGTCCCGGGCCACGGCCGCCAGGACCTGGGTGCCGGTGACCGGGGTGCGCCAGGTGCGGCCCCCGTCTGGGGCGAGACGCAGCGCCGGGGGCCGCCAGGCGGCCGCCTCGTTGAGGACGACGAGGTCCGGGGCGGGCAGCGGTTGGCCGTGGACGCGGGCGACGGCGATGTGCCAGAGGGCGTCGCGCAGATAGCGGGCCACGGCGACGTCCTCCGGGGAGACGGCGAGGGCGCCGGCGTCGGGGCGCAGCCGGGACGACGCCGCCCAGCGGGCCAGGTCGGCGGGCTCGTGGAGGACTTCGTGGCGGGCGTACGCGCCGGGGCCTCCGGTGGGCAGCAGTTCCAGGCCGAGTGCTCCCGGGTCGAAGCGGTAGGCAACTCCTTCGGATGAATGGAGGACCAGACCGATTGCGGGCTCCGTCATGTAACCAATATAACTGGTTACACACCGGCCGAGAGTCGGCGGGGACGCGAACGAGGGGCACGTCATGGCAGTTCACTGGAAACTCGTGATCGATGCGGCGGATCCGCACCGGCAGGCCGCCTTCTGGGCGGAGGCCCTGGAGTACACGCTCGAGGACCACAGCGTGCTGATCGAAAAGTTGCTGGGGTTCGGCGCCGTCACGGAGGACCTCCTGACGGAGGCGGCCGGCCGCAGGGCCTGGCGGGACCTGGCGGCCGTTCGACACCCCGAGGACCCGTACGACGAGGAGAAGGGCTCGGGACTGGGACGGCGCATCCTCTTCCAGCGGGTGCCAGAGACCAAGACGGCGAAGAACCGGCTGCACATCGACCTCCACCCGGGCGGCGGACGACTGGAGGAGGAGGTGGCCCGGCTGGAATCGCTCGGCGCGAAGGTGCTGCGGCGGATAGCGGAGCCCTCCGGCACCTGGGTCACCATGGCCGACCCGGAGGGGAACGAGTTCGACGTCGAGTAGCCCTACCGCGCTCGCCTTGACGCCGGTGGCGGCGCGATGAAAACATCTCCATGCATACGCAATTATTGCATACGCAAGGAGATGCCGGGGTGTCGGATTCAGAGCGGTCGTTCCTCTTCCTGGTGGGAAGCAGCCGCGCCGACGGCAACACCGAGACGTTGGCGCGCCGCGCCGCCGAGCAGCTTCCGCCGACGACGGACCGGCGCTGGCTGCGGCTGGGGGATCTGGCGCTGCCGCTCTTCGAGGACCGCCGGCACGAGGGCGAGGGGCCCCGTCCGGCGTCGTCGGGGCTCGCCGAGAGGCTCCTGGAGGCCACCTTGGCGGCCACCGACATCGTGGTGGTCTCACCGCTGGACTGGTACAGCGTCTCGACCGCCACCAAGCTCTACCTGGACCTCTGGTCCGGCTGGATGCGGGTGCCGGGGCTGGACTTCCTGGAGCGGATGCGGGGCAAGACCCTGTGGTCGGTGACCGTGCACGGCGGCCAGGACCCGGCGACGGCGGCCCCGCTGGTGGGGACCCTGCGCCACACGGCCGACTACGCCGGTATGCGCTGGGGCGGGGCGCTGCTGGGCTACGGCAGCGGGCCTGGCGACGTCCTGCGGGACACGGCGGCACTGGGCCGGGCGAAGGCCTTCTTCAGCTGACCGGCGGGGGTCACGCCAGGATGTCGCGGGTGGTGAAGCGGGCCCAGGCCGCGGAGCCGAACACGGCGACGTAGAGGGCCTGGAGCTGGAAGTTGCTGCGCATCTCGTCCCAGTAGACGGGGTCGCGGACCAGGTCGGCGAAGCTCAGCCAGTAGTGGGGGAAGAGGTAGGGCTGCACGGCGTGCAGTTGGGGAATGGTGTCGACGATCTGCACGGTGATCAGCAGCCCCACGGTGGTCGCCATGGCGGCGATGCCGCTGTTGGTGAGCGTGGAGATGAACAGGCCCAGCGCGGCGATGCCGGTGAGCGAGGCCGCCACGACCAGGGCGACCAGCAGGGCGCGCAGCAGTCCCTCGGAGAAGGGGACGGTCGTACCCGACAGCAGGGTGACGTCCCCGAGCGGGAAGAGCAACGCGCCGGTCACCAGGGCCGAGACGGCCACCACGAGGGTGCCGATCAGGCAGAAGACCAGGACGGAGGCGTATTTGGAGACCAGCAGACGGGTGCGCCCGGCCGGGGCCACCAGCAGATAGCGCAGGGTGCCCGCGTTGGCCTCGCCGGCGACGGCGTCGCCGGCCACGACGCCGATCGCCATGGGGAGGAAGAACGGCAGCGTCGCGGCGAGCGAGGCGAAGACCAGGAAGAGACCGTTGTTGGTGATCAGCGCGACGAAGGCCGGGCCGCCCCCACCGCCGCCACCGGCCGAGCCGCCGTCACCGGTCTCGATCCGCACCGCGATCCCGATGAGCACCGGGACCCCGGCCAGGACGGCCAGCAGGGCGAGGGTGCGCCAGCGGCGCAGCACGGTCACCAGTTCGCTGCGGAACAGCCCCAGCGAGCGGATCGGCCACAGCGACCTGGTCAGGGTGTCAGCCTGCGACATCGAAGCCCTCTCCGGTCAGCGCGACGAACGCGTCCTCCAGTGACGCCCGTTCGACGCCGAAGCCGCGGACGCGGACTCCGGCGGCGACCAGTGCGGCGTTGAGGTCGGCGAGTTCGGGAAGCGCCGCGGGGTCTTGCGGCAGCTCTCCGGTGACCCGGTCGCCGTCGGCGGCCAGACCGGTGACCCCCTGCTCCTTCAGCACCCGTACCGCCTCGGCGGGGTCGGGTGTGGTGACCACCAGGCGCCCGGCGGAGGACAACGCCTCCACCGGGCCCTGGGTGATCAGCCTGCCGCGGGACATCACCGCGGCGTGGGTGCAGACCTGTTCGATCTCGTCCAGGAGGTGGGAGGAGAGGAAGACCGTGGTGCCGTCCGCCGCCAGCTCCCGGACCAGCGAGCGGATCTCCCGCATGCCCTGTGGGTCCAGGCCGTTGGTGGGCTCGTCCAGCACCAGCAGCTCGCGTGGGCGCAGCAGCGCGGCCGCCAGACCGAGCCGCTGCTTCATGCCGAGCGAGTAGGCGCGCGCCTTCTTGCCCGCGGCGGCGGCCAGGCCCACCCTCTCCAGCGCCGTGTCGACCCGTGCCCCGCGGGTGCGGGGCTCGGCGGTCGGGTCGGCCGCGTCGAAGCGCAGCAGGTTGTCACGGCCGGAGAGGAAGCCGTAGAGGGCCGGGCCCTCGATCAGCGCGCCCACGCGCGGCAGGACGCTGCGCACCGCGCGCGGCATGGGCTCGCCGAGCACCCGTGCCGTGCCGGAGGTCGGGGCGATGAGCCCCATGAGCATGCGGATCGTCGTCGTCTTCCCGGAGCCGTTGGGCCCCAGGAAGCCGAAGACGCTGCCGCGGGGGACGGCCAGGTCAAGGCCGTCGACGGCGAGCTGTCCACCGCGGTACCGCTTGGTGAGCCCGCTCGTGGAGATCGCGTGCTCACCGGTCGCGTGCTCACCGCTCACGTGCTCACCGGTCGCGTGCTCACCGGTCTGCGCGGACGGCTCCCCCATCGGCGCTCCTTCGCTCGGTGACGTGTCCTGCTCCGCGCCTTACCGTGCGGCCGCGTCCGCGGCCTTGATCAGGGCGTCCTGGGTCACGGTGCCCACGTAGACCTTGCCGCTGTCGGTGACCAGGGCGTTCACCAGGCGGGTGCTGACCACCGTGCCGGTGCCGAAGTCGCCCTTGACCTCCTTGCCGAAGGTGCCGAGCAGCCCCTGACCGCCGAGACCGGGCGCCTTGCCGCCGCCCTCGGACGGGGACGCGTTCAGCGCCTCCGGGGGCAGCTTCAGCTCGGCGATCGAGTCCCAGCCCTTGCCGAGGACGTCAAGGCCTTCCAGAGCGTCCGGGCCGCCGAGGTCACCGAACTCCTCGCGCGCCCCGCGGGCCTCCCGCCCGGTCTTCGCCTCCGCCTTCTCGCCGGCCTTCTCCGTCGTCACCTCGGCGCCCTTGGGCGGGGTGAAGTCGAAGGTCGAGGCGGCGGGCCGGGAGAAGTCGACCTTGGTGAAGGCGACGTCGACGATGGCCTTGCCGCCGCCCCTCGGGGCGAGGGTGAACTTCAGCGGCACACCGGTGGCGGCGTCGACGCCGATCCGGATCGACCCGACGGTGGAGTCCGTGGCCTTGGGCGTGACCACCAGCTGGTAGGCGTCGCGCCCGGCGATGCGCGCGGTGCCGTCCACCGTGACGGTGGAGCTGTCGTCCGCCGCGTCGAGGATCTTCTTCGCGGCCTCCTGCGGGGTGGCCGGCCAGCCCTCGGGCGCTACGTGCCCGCTCTCGGCCCCGTCCTTGCCCTGAGCCTCCTGCGGGAGGCCGGTCAGGTGGTAGGCCTGGTTGCTGCCGCTGTCGTAGGCCCAGACCTCGTCGCCGTTGTGGATGAGGCTGTACTCCGCGGCGTTCCGCACGATCGACACCTTCTGCCGCTGCGGGCCGTCGGCCGCGACGCGCAGGGTGTGGGAGCCGGCCAGCAGCTCGGTCAGCTGCTCCTTCGGGTCGGCCGAGGAGTCACCACGGCCGCCCGCACCGCCGCCGAACGGCCCGCCGGAGCCCGTGGCGCCGGTCAGCAGGGCCGGCAGGCCGAAGTCCGTGCTGATGCGGACCGAGCCGGAGACCGTCTCGGTGTCCGAGGCCGCGACCTTCGAGATCAGCTCCTCGGCCGTGATCTTGGGCAGATCGGGGCTGCCCACGCTCGCGAGCGCCGGTACGAGGCCGATGGTCGCCGCGGCGACCCCCGCGGCCGCCACCGGGACCGCGTAACGTATCGCCTTGGCCCGCCGCCGGGGCTCCCGGTCGTCGTCCATGGGCTGGATGGGTGCCATTACGTCCCTACCTCCGTTGTCAACGGCGGGTTCCCGTGTCAGCGTCGCAATCGTCCACCTCGGGCCATTGTCACCCGATCCGCCGTGTGGTGGTGCCTCTTATCCCATCAACACGGCCCCTCGGGCGCATCGCCCGACGGGATCAACTCGGCGTACGCCTCTGGGATGACGTCCCCTGACGCCGGCTCAGGGCAGAAGGCGTCCCGCACCCCCGTGGCCGCACAGGTCAGACGGACCGCGCGGGCCGCAGAGGCGGCGTGGGCGCCGGGGACGCGGCCCTGGCCCTGGGCTAGCCCGCGCGGTGCACCACGGCGTCGCAGAGGCCCTCCAGGGCCTGCTTGGCGGCGCAGTCGGGCAGCGGTGCCAGCAGGGCCCGCGCCTCGTCCGCGTAGCGCACGGTGTCGCGCCGGGCCTGAGCCAGCGCCGGGTGGGCGCGCAGCAGCGCCAGAGCCTCGGCGTGCCTCCGGTCGTCCGTCAGGTCGCCGTCCAGCAGTTCGCACAGCCGCCGGTCGTCCGCGGAGGCGAAGCCGCCCGCCTTGTCCACGGCCGTACGCAGGTGCAGCACCGGCAGGGTCGGCACGCCCTCCCGCAGGTCCGTGCCCGGGGTCTTGCCGGACTCGTGCGAGTCGCTGGCGATGTCCAGCACGTCGTCGGCGAGCTGGAAGGCCGTACCGATGCGCTCCCCGTACTGGGTGACGATGTCGACGACGCTCTCCTCGGCGCCCGACATCATCGCGCCGAAGCGGCACGAGACGGCGATCAGCGAGCTCGTCTTGCCGGCGATGACTTCCAGGTAGTGGTCGATCGGGTCGCGCCCGTCGCGCGGGCCGACGGTCTCCAGGATCTGCCCGGTGACCAGCCGCTCGAAGGCCTCGGCCTGGATGCGTACGGCCTCCGGCCCGAGGTCGGCCAGTATGTGCGAGGCCTTGGAGAAGAGGAAGTCGCCGGTCAGCACGGCCACCGAGTTGTCCCAGCGGGCGTTGGCGCTCGGCACGCCGCGCCGCACCTCGGCCTCGTCCATGACGTCGTCGTGGTACAGCGTGGCCAGGTGCGTCAGCTCCACCACCACGGCCGACGGCACGATGCCGGGCGCGTGCGGATCGCCGAACTGGGCTGCCAGCAGCACCAGCAGGGGACGGAACCGCTTCCCGCCCGCGTGCACGAGGTGCCGGGCCGCCTCCGTGATGAACCGCACATCGCTCTTGGTGGCCTCCATGAGGCCTTCCTCGACGGCGGACAGCCCGGCCCGGATCCCGGACTCGAGGTCCTCATCCATTACGCTCAGCCCGAAGGGCCCGACGACGGTCGTCACCTGGGATTCTCCTGTCGCTGAGATCGCTTCTGCGGCTTACGGCGTGGCGCTGTACTACACCGGCAGCGTAACCGGTCGCCTCTCGATCACTGCGAGGGCATGGCCCCCTCGGGCCACTACGCCCGGTTTTGCCCGCGTGCGCGGCCGGACTTTCCCGGCACGCAACCGGCCCGAGCCCGGCCCACGCCGGCTTTCCGCCCGTCCTCGGGGACCACCGCCGCCCCGCACGTCCCCTGACGAGGCACCGCGGCCGCCTCCGCGAGGAACCCGCGCCCTTGTCACTCCTTCCCCGAGAGCCGCCCCCCATGCCCGACCGCCGCGGGCCCCCGGCGCGCACGGCGAACGGCGCGGCCCCCGCCAAGTGCGGGGCGCCGCGCCGTGGATGGCCGTGCGCCGGAACGCGCCGGAACGCGCCGGAACGCGCCTAGCGCCCGTACGCCTTCGCCACCGCCGCCGCCAGTCGCGGCGAGGCCCACTCCGTACCGCACACGAAGCGCAGCACCGGCCCGAAGGTGGCCGCGGCGGGCAGACCGGTGAAGTACATCCCCGGGACGGAGGAACCGAAGTCGGCACCCGGCCGGGGTGAGCCGCCGGTACGGGCCAGTTCGGCGCGCAGCTCGGGGCCGAGGAATTCCAGCGCCTCCAGGTCGACGCGGTAGCCGGTGGCGGCCATCACGTGGTCGGCGCGGAACTCGGCCGCGCGGCCACCGGGCGCGGCGGTGGACAGCACGACCTTGCCGTCCTCGTCCAGGCGGGCGCTGCGCAGCGTGTGGCCCTCGCTTACGGCGACCTTGCCCTCGAAGCGCTCACGCAGCCACCAGGCGCCCAGCGGGCCCAGTACGCGGCGTACGAGGTAGAGCCGCAGGGGCGCGGGCAGGCCGCGGAAGTACCCGGCGTGGTGGCTGAAGGCGTACAGGGACCAGGCCCGCCCGAAGGGCGACTCGGGCCGCGGGCGCGGCTGCCGGTCCGGCGGGGCTCCGAAGCCCACGGCGCGCCGTCCGCGGGCCAGCAGCCGTACGGTGGCGCCCGCCTCGGCGAGCAGCGCCGCGCCCTCCAGGGCCGACTCCCCTGCGCCGACGACCACCACCTCGCTCGCGCGGCAGGTACTCCTGCAGGATCACGCCGGGCCTCGGTCCCCAGCCGCGGGCCAGGGCCAGCAGCTCCTCCGCGTCGTCGATACGGGTGGTGCCGGGCACGGCGGGTGTGCGGCGCCGCTCGAAGGCCTCCCGGTTCTTGGCGACGACCGGGAAGCGGGCGTCCGCCGCGAACTTCTCGACCTCCTCAGGCGAGTCGGGGAAGGCCGCCCGCGGGGTCGGCACCCCGTGCCGGACGCACAGCTCGTGCAGGCCCTGCTTGCTGGCCAGGCGCCGGGACAGCCCGGGGTCGTCGGTGCGCGGGGAGAGGAAGAGGCCCTCCAGTTCGGCGGCGTGCTCGGCGATGAGCACGGCCGCCTCCTCGTCGGTCGGGATGAGGACCGTGGGGCGCCCGATCCGGTGGCCTATCCGGCGCAGCCCCTCGACCAGGCGCTCCGCGGGCTCCAGTCCGGTGGCCGGCCAGACGAAGCGACCGCGCAGGTAGCGGGAGGCCGCGGCGGGTGTGTGCCGGTCCTCGGTGACGGCGTACATGGGGACCCCGAGCCTCCCCAGACTGCGGATCGCCCCCACACCGCCATGGTGCAGCGGATAGTTTCCGATCTTCACGATCAGCCCCGGCACGGCAGGGTCGACCGCGAACGCGGACTTCACCACGCATTCCCCCCAGTGGTCACGGTATTGATCGGCCCCTCCCGACCGCGACCAGAGAGGAAGCTAAGCCCGAATTGACCGGCACCGCAAGACTTTTTCGGACATTGCGAACTCTTTGGATAATCGAGAAGAGCTGTTCACCATGGCATCAAGTGACCGAATTCATCGGGGTGTCGCAGGCGAGCGCAGGTCAGAAAGACGCTACGGAAACCGGATTGGCGCGATGAGGCCGTGAGGGGCCGCGGAGGCCCGGACCCCGGCGGCCGGCCCGCGGCAGCACGACGCCCCGCGACCGGGGAGCCGGTCACGGGGCGCTCGGGCCGTGCGAGGGGTCAGCGGACGAAGACGCCCGCCTGGTTCGCGAGGTCCAGGAAGTACTGGGGCGCGACACCCAGCACCAGGGTGACGGCCACACCGACCGCGATGGCCGTGGACGTCAGCGGCGAGGGCATGGCGACCGTGGGGCCGTCGGCCTTCGGCTCGCTGAAGAACATCAGCACGATGACGCGGATGTAGAAGAACGCCGCGATGGCGGACGAGATCACACCCACGATCACCAGCGGCATCGCACCGCCCTGAGCGGCGGCGCTGAAGACCGCGAACTTCCCGGCGAAGCCCGAGGTCAACGGGATGCCGGCGAAGGCGAGCAGGAAGATCGCGAAGACCGCGGCCACCAGCGGGGAACGACGGCCCAGACCCGCCCAGCGCGACAGGTGCGTGGCCTCCCCGCCGGCGTCGCGCACCAGCGTGACGACCGCGAAGGCGCCCAGCGTCACGAAGGAGTACGCCGCCAGGTAGAAGAGCACCGAGGAGACGCCCTCCGGCGTGGTCGCGATGACACCCGCCAGGATGAACCCGGCGTGCGCGATCGAGGAGTACGCGAGCAGGCGCTTCACGTCGGTCTGGGTGACCGCCACGATCGCGCCGACCAGCATCGTGAGGATCGCGACGCCCCACAGCACCGGTCGCCAGTCCCAGCGCAGCTCCGGCAGCACCACGTAGAGCAGCCGCAGCAGCGCGCCGAAGGCGGCGACCTTGGTGGCCGCGGCCATGAAGCCGGTGACCGGGGTCGGCGCGCCCTCGTAGACGTCGGGCGTCCACATGTGGAACGGCACGGCGCCCACCTTGAACAGCAGCCCCATGCCGACCAGCGCGGCGCCGATCAGCAGCAGCGCGTCGTTGCCCGCCGAGTCGGCCAGGGCCGGGTTGAGCTTGGCGGTGCCGTCGACGACCGACGCGATGCCGGAGTACGAGACGGTGCCCGCGTAGCCGTAGAGCAGGGCGATGCCGAAGAGCAGGAAGGCGGAGGAGAAGGCGCCCAGCAGGAAGTACTTGACCGCCGCCTCCTGGGACATCAGGCGGCGGCGCCGGGCGAGGGCGCAGAGCAGGTAGAGCGGGAGGGAGAAGACCTCCAGGGCCACGAAGAGCGTCAGCAGGTCGTTGGCCGCCGGGAAGATCAGCATGCCGCCGATGGCGAACATCAGCAGCGGGAAGACCTCCGTGGTGGTGAAACCGGCCCGGACGGCGTCCTTCTCCTGGTCGCTGCCGGGCACCGCGGAGCCCTGCGCGGCGAAGGAGTCGACGCGCCGGCCGTGCGCCTTGGGGTCGAGCCGGCGCTCGGCGAAGGTGAACACCCCGACCATGCCCACCAGCAGGATCGTGCCCTGCAGGAAGAGGGCCGGACCGTCGACGGCGACCGCGCCCATCGCCGCGATGTGGGCCTTCGTCGTGGCGTAGCCGCCCGCCGCGAGCGCCACGACCGCGGCGAAGGCGGCGGCCATGCCGACGACCGCGAGGCCGACCTGCCCGGTGTAGCGGAACCGCCGCGGCAGGAACGCCTCGAGGAGGATGCCCAGGATGGCCACACCGAAGACGATCAGGACCGGAGCGAGCTGGGCGTACTCGATCTTCGGCGCGTTGATCTTGTCGGCGGCGAGCGGTGCCGCCGTTGTCCACAGGCTGTGGACAGCAACTGTGCTGCTCACTTGGATGCCTCCAGCGCCGGCTTGGGGTCGGTCTTGTGCACGTCGGAGAGCGTCTGCTGCACCGCCGGGTTGACGACGTCGGTCAGCGGCTTCGGGTACACCCCGAGCACGATCAGCAGCGCGATCAGCGGCGCCACGACGGCCAGTTCCCGGACCTTCAGGTCGGGCATCCCCTGCACCTCGGCCTTCACCGGGCCGGTCATCGTCCGCTGGTAGAGGACGAGGACGTACAGCGCGGCGAGGACGATGCCGGTGGTGGCGATGATCCCGACGGCCGGGTAGCGGCTGAACGTCCCGACGAGGACGAGGAACTCGCTGACGAAGGGCGCGAGCCCCGGCAGCGACAGGGTGGCCAGACCGCCGATCAGGAAGGTGCCGGCCAGCACCGGGGCCACCTTCTGCACCCCGCCGTAGGACGCGATGAGGCGGGAGCCGCGGCGGGAGATCAGGAAGCCCGCGACCAGCATCAGCGCGGCGGTGGAGATGCCGTGGTTGACCATGTACAGCGTCGCCCCGCCCTGGCCCTGGGAGGTCATCGCGAAGATGCCCAGGATGATGAAGCCGAAGTGGGAGATCGACGCGTAGGCGATCAGCCGCTTGATGTCGCGCTGGCCGAGCGCGAGCAGGGCGCCGTAGACGATGCTGATCAGCGCCAGCACCAGGATCGCCGGCGTCGCCCACTTGCTGGCCTCGGGGAAGAGCTGGAGGCAGAAGCGGAGCATCGCGAAGGTGCCGACCTTGTCGACGACCGCGGTGATGAGCACCGCGACCGGCGCCGTGGACTCGCCCATGGCGTTGGGCAGCCAGGTGTGCAGCGGGAACAGCGGTGCCTTGACCGCGAAGGCGAAGAAGAAGCCCAGGAACAGGGCGCGTTCCGCGGTGGTGGACATGTCGAGCTCACCGGCCGCCCGGGCCTGCAGGATCTCCTGGAGGGAGAAGGTGCCCTGGCCGAGCTGGTCGGCGGTGACGGCGTACAGCCCGATGACCGCGGCCAGCATGATGAGTCCGCCGGCCAGGTTGTAGAGCAGGAACTTGACCGCCGCGTACGAGCGCTGACGGGCCGCCTCCTCCTCGCCGTGCTCGTGCGCACGGTCCCCGAAGCCGCCGATGAGGAAGTACATCGGGATGAGCATGGCCTCGAAGAAGATGTAGAAGAGGAAGACGTCCGTGGCCTCGAAGGAGATGATCACCATCGCCTCGACCAGCAGGATCAGCGCGAAGAAGCCCTGGGTGGGCCGCCAGCGGCGGTTGGGGTTCTTCTCCTCCAGAGGGTCGGCGTCGTGCCAGCCCGCCGCGATGACGAACGGTACGAGCAGCGCGGTCAGCCCGATGAGCGCGACGGCGATGCCGTCCACGCCGAGTTCGTAGCGGACCCCGAAGTCGGCGATCCACGCATGGGACTCGGTGAGCTGGTACCGGGCCCCGCCCGGGTCGAAGCGCACGAAGGCGATCGCGGCCAGCACGAGCGTCGCCAGCGAGACGGCCAGCGCGAGCCACTTGGCGGCCCCGCGCCGCGCCGCCGGCACGGCGGCGGTGGCGATCGCGCCGAGCGCCGGCAGGCCGGCGGTCAGCGTGAGCAGGGGGAAGGACATCAGGCAACACCCCTCATCAGCAGCGTCGCGGCGACCAGCACCGCGGTGCCCGCCAGCATCGACACGGCGTAGCTGCGCACATAACCGTTCTGGAGACGCCGCATCCGGCCGGAGAGGCCGCCGACGGCGGCCGCGGTGCCGTTGACGACGCCATCCACACCCTTGTGGTCCACGTAGACCAGCCCGCGGGTGAGGTACTCGCCGGGCAGCACCAGGGCGACGTGGTTGAAGTCGTCCTGGAGCAGGTCGCGCCGGGCGGCGCGGGTGAGCCAGCTGGCGCGCGGGGCGACGGAGGGGACGGGGCGGCGCCCGTACATGGCCCAGGCGAGGCCCACACCGAGCACCATCACCACCATCGTGGCGGCGGTGACGGCCGCCGCGCCCATCGGCGGGTGGCCCTCCTCGAAGCTGGTGACCGGCTCCAGCCAGGTCACGAAGGCCTCGTTCCAGCTGAAGAGGAATCCGGCGAAGACGGAGCCGAAGGCCAGGACGACCATGGGGATCGTCATCGACTTCGGCGACTCGTGCGGGTGCGGCTCATGGCCCTCGGCGTCCGGCTCCCAGCGCTTCTCGCCGAAGAAGGTCATCAGCATCACGCGGGTCATGTAGAACGCGGTGATCCCCGCGCCCAGCAGGGCCGCCCCGCCCAGGATCCAGCCTTCGGTGCCGCCCTTGGCGAAGGCGGCCTCGATGATCTTGTCCTTGGAGAAGAAGCCGGACAGGCCCGGGAAGCCGATGATCGCCAGGTAGCCGAGGCCGAAGGTGACGAAGGTGACCGGCATGTACTTCCGCAGGCCCCCGTACTTGCGCATGTCCACCTCGTCGTTCATGCCGTGCATGACCGATCCGGCGCCGAGGAAGAGCCCGGCCTTGAAGAAGCCGTGGGTGACCAGGTGCATGATCGCGAAGACGTAGCCGATCGGGCCGAGGCCCGCGGCCATCACCATGTAGCCGATCTGCGACATCGTCGAGCCGGCCAGGGCCTTCTTGATGTCGTCCTTCGCGCAACCGACGATCGCACCGAACAGGAGGGTGACCGCGCCGACCGTCACCACGGCCACCTGGGCGGTGGGCGCGGCGTCGAAGATCGCGCCGGAGCGGGTGATCAGGTAGACGCCGGCGGTCACCATCGTCGCCGCGTGGATCAGGGCCGAGACCGGGGTCGGGCCCTCCATCGCGTCGCCGAGCCAGGACTGCAGCGGGACCTGCGCCGACTTGCCGCAGGCGGCGAGCAGCAGCATCAGGCCGATGCCGGTGAGGACCCCCTCACCCGCGCCGTCCACGGCTCCGAGGACCGGCCCGAAGGTGAAGGTGCCGAAGGTGGTGAACATCAGCATGATCGCGATCGACAGGCCGACGTCGCCGACGCGGTTGACGATGAAGGCCTTCTTGGCCGCGGTCGCCGCGCTGGGCTTGTGCTGCCAGAAGCCGATCAGCAGGTACGAGGCGAGGCCCACGCCCTCCCAGCCGACGTACAGCAGCAGGTAGTTGTCGGCGAGGACCAGCAGGAGCATCGCCGCGAGGAAGAGGTTGAGGTAGCCGAAGAAGCGGCGGCGCCGCTCGTCGTGCTCCATGTAGCCGATCGAGTAGATGTGGATGAGCGTGCCCACACCGGTGATCAGCAGGGCGAACGTCATCGACAGCTGGTCGAGCTGGAAGGCCACGTCCGCCTTGAAGCCGCCGACGGAGATCCAGGTGAACGCGGTCGAGTGCAGCGCGCGGTCCTCGCCGCTGCGACCGAGCATGTCGAAGAAGAGCACCGCCGCGACGACGAAGGACGACCCCGCGAGCACGGTGCCGATCCAGTGGCCCGTACGGTCCAGCCTCCGTCCGCCGGTGAGCAGCACACCGGCGCCCAGCAGCGGCAGGAGGACGAGCCATCCGATCAAGTAGTCCACTGTCGCTACCCCTTAGAGCTTCATCAGGCTGGCGTCGTCGACCGAGGCCGAGTGGCGGGAGCGGAAGATCGTCACGATGATCGCCAGACCCACGACGACCTCCGCGGCGGCGACGACCATCGTGAAGAAGGCGATGATCTGGCCGTCGAGGTTGCCGTGCATGCGGGAGAAGGTGACGAACGCCAGGTTGGCGGCGTTCAGCATCAGCTCGACGCACATGAAGACGATGATCGCGTTGCGCCGGATCAGCACCCCGGCGGCGCCGATGGTGAACAGCAGCGCCGACAGGTACAGGTAGTTGACCGGATTCACTTCGACGCCTCCTCGGAGCGCTGTTCCAGCTCGGCGACCTTGGCGACCGACTCCGCGGACACGTCCCGGTACTGGCCGCGGCCGCGCAGCGTCGGGCTGACGCTGAGCTCCGAGACCGTGCCGTCCGGCAGCAGGCCGGGGACGTCGACCGCGTTGTTGCGGGCGTAGACGCCGGGCGCGGGGAGCGGGGTGATCTGCTTGCCCTCGCGCACGCGCCGCTCGGCGAGCTCGCGCTGGGTGGCGCGGGCCTCGGTGCGCTCGCGGTGGGTGAGGACCATCGCGCCGACGGCGGCGGTGATGAGCAGCGCGCCGGTGATCTCGAAGGCCCACACGTACTTGGTGAAGATCAGGGAGGCGAGTCCCTCGACGTTGCCGCCGGCGTTGGCCTGGCCGAGCCCCTGGAAGTTCTTGATCGAGGCGTTGGCGATGCCGGCGATCAGCAGCACGCCGAAGCCGAGTCCGGCCCCGGCGGCCAGCCAGCGCTGCCCCTTCAGCGTCTCCTTGAGCGAGTCGGCGGCGGTGATGCCGACCAGCATGACGACGAAGAGGAAGAGCATCATGATCGCGCCGGTGTAGACGACGATCTGGACGACCCCGAGGAAGTACGCGCCCTGGGCCAGGTAGAAGACCGCCAGGACGATCATCGTCCCGGCGAGCGACAGTGCGCTGTGCACGGCCTTCTTCATCAGTACGGTCGCGAGCGCGCCCAGCACTGCGACGGTGCCGAGCACCCAGAACTGGACCGCCTCCCCGGTGGAGGTGGTGTAAGCGGCCAGCGTGGTCACGCCGTTCATGCCTCGCCTCCCGTCCCGGCCGGAGCGGCGGCACCGGTCGCGGGGACCTGCGCGCCCGCCGCGCCTTCGCCGTCCCGGTCGCCCGACTCCGTCTCGTCCGGCTTCTCGCCCTTGGAGACCGCGACCTGGCGCTCGGTCCCGGGGGCGGCGTGGGTCACCGCGCCGCGGTAGTAGTCGCCCTCGTCCATGCCGGGGAAGATCGCGTGCGGGGTGTCGACCATGTTCTCGTCCAGGCCCGCGAGCAGCTGCTCCTTGGTGAAGATCAGCGACTCGCGGCTGCTGTCGGCGAGTTCGTACTCGTTGGTCATGGTCAGGGCGCGCGTCGGGCAGGCCTCGATGCACAGCCCGCACAGGATGCAGCGGGCGTAGTTGATCTGGTAGACGCGGCCGTAGCGCTCGCCCGGCGAGTAGCGCTCCTCGTCGGTGTTGTCGGCGCCCTCGACGTAGATCGCGTCCGCCGGGCAGGCCCAGGCGCACAGCTCGCAGCCCACGCACTTCTCCAGCCCGTCCGGGTGCCGGTTCAGCTGGTGGCGGCCGTGGAACCGCGGCGCGGTCGGCTTCTTCTCCTCGGGGTACTGCTCGGTCAGGCGCTTCTTGAACATGGCCTTGAAGGTCACGCCGAAGCCCGCGACCGGGCCCAGGAACTCAGGCATCGTCGGCCTCCTTGCCTACGAGTTGACGCTCCGCACGGGACGGCCGCCGCGGGACGGGCGGCAGCTCCTGGCCGGGCAGCGGCGGCACGGGGAACCCGCCCGCCATGGGATCGAACGGCTCCTGCGGCCCGGCCTGTTCGGCCGCCTCCCGGGCCTTGTCGCCGCGGTCGCGGAAGACGTCGAAGACCAGGGAGAGCAGGAGCAGCAGGACCACGCCGCCGCCGACGTAGAGCACGATCGACTGGAAGTCGTAGTTCTCGTTGCGCAGCGCCCGGACGGTGGCGACCAGCATCAGCCACACCATCGAGACCGGGATCAGGACCTTCCAGCCCAGCTTCATCAACTGGTCGTAGCGGACGCGGGGCAGCGTGCCGCGCAGCCAGATGAAGAAGAAGAGC
Organism: Streptomyces sp. BoleA5; assembly: GCF_000373665.1. Taxonomy (NCBI): domain Bacteria; kingdom Bacillati; phylum Actinomycetota; class Actinomycetes; order Kitasatosporales; family Streptomycetaceae; genus Streptomyces; species Streptomyces sp. BoleA5. The sequence goes on along the minus strand of NZ_KB892096.1, from coordinate 88,403 downwards.
AGCAGCTGCACCTTGATCACGAACCAGAGCAGCGGCCACCAGCCGTGGTTGGCGCCCTCCCAGAAGGTGCTGATGGGCCACGGGGCCCGCCAGCCGCCCAGGAAGAGCGTGGTGGCCACCGCCGAGACGGTCACCATGTTCACGTACTCGGCGAGCATGAAGAGCGCGAACTTGATCGAGGAGTACTCGGTGTTGAAGCCGCCGACCAGGTCGCCCTCGGACTCGGGCATGTCGAACGGGGCGCGGTTGGTCTCGCCGACCATGGTGCCGATGTAGATGATGAAGGACACCGGCAGCAGCAGCACGTACCAGCGGTCCTCCTGCTGGGCGACGATCTGCGAGGTCGACATCGAGCCGGAGTAGAGGAAGACCGACGCGAAGGCGACGCCCATCGCGATCTCGTAGGAGATCATCTGCGCGCAGGAGCGCAGACCGCCGAGGAGCGGGTACGTCGAGCCGGAGGACCAGCCGGCCAGCACGATGCCGTAGATGCCGACGGAGGCGGTGGCCAGGATGTAGAGGACGCCGATCGGCAGGTCGGTGAGCTGCATCGGCGTGCGGTGGCCGAAGATGGAGATCTCGTTGCCCGCCGGGCCGAAGGGGATCACCGCGACCGCCATGAAGGCCGGGATGGCCGCCACGATCGGGGCCAGCACGTAGACGACCTTGTCGGCCTTCTTGACGATCAGGTCTTCCTTGAGCATCAGCTTGATGCCGTCGGCGAGCGACTGGAGCATGCCCCAGGGGCCGTGCCGGTTGGGGCCGATGCGCAGCTGCATCCACGCGACGACCTTGCGCTCCCACACGATGGAGAAGAGCACGGTCACCATCAGGAACGCGAAGCAGAAGACCGCCTTGATGGCGATCAGCCACCACGGGTCCCGCCCGAACAGGGACAGGTCCTCGGCGGCGAGCGTGGTCAGTCCCGTCACGGGGTCACCTCCGGTGCGGCAGCGGTGTCCACGGCGGCCGGGGCGATCCGGACGATCTGGCCCGGCAGCGCGCCGGTGTCCGAGGCGACTCCCCCGCCGGCCGAGTTGAGGGGCACCCACACGACGCGGTCGGCCATCGCCGTCACCTGCAGCGGCAGCCGGACGGTGCCCAGCGGGCCGGACACCTCCAGCGGCTCGCCGTCGGCGACGCCGATCTCCTTGGCGGTGGTCGCCGACACGCGGGCGACCGCCGGGTGGCGGGTGCCGGCGAGGGCGTCGTCGCCCTGTTGCAGCAGGCCCTGGTCGAGCAGCAGCCGGTGGCCCGCGAGGACCGCCTCGCCGCTGCCGGGCTTCGGCAGCGGCCGGCCGGTCTCCTGCGGGGCCGCGGCGCGCGGGCCCTCGTACGGGGTGAGCCGGGAGAGCTCGGCGCGGGCCGAGCTCACGTCGGCGAGCCCGAGGGTGACGTCCATCGCGTCGGCCACCATGGTCAGCACCCGGGCGTCCGGGTACTGGTGGCGCTGGACCTGCTGGGCAGGCTTGATCGCGGCCTCGAAGAGCCGTACGCGGCCCTCCCAGTTGAGGAAGGTGCCGGCCTTCTCGGCGACCGCGGCGACCGGCAGGACGACGTCCGCCCGCTCGGTGACCTCGCCGGGGCGCTGCTCCAGGCTGACCACGAAGCCCGCCGCGTCCAGGGCCGCACGGGCCAGGGCCGGGTCGGGCAGGTCGGCCGGCTCGACGCCGCCGACCAGCAGCGCGCCGAGCTCGCCGCTTACGGCCGCCTCCAGGATCCCGCCGGTGTCGCGGCCGTGGCGGGACGGGAGCGTGGCCACGCCCCAGACCTCGGCGACCTCGTCGCGGGCCCGCGGGTCGGTGACCGGGCGGCCGCCGGGCAGCAGCCCGGGCAGTGCGCCCGCCTCGACGGCACCGCGCTCGCCCGCGCGGCGCGGGATCCACGCCAGCCGGGCGCCGGTGGCCTGGGCGAACCGCACGACCGCGGTCAGCGCGCCGGGGACGGCCGCCAGCCGCTCGCCCACCAGGACGACCGAGCCCTCGGCGCGCAGCGCCTGGTGGGCGGTACGGCCGTTGCCGTCCAGCCCGACGCTCCCCCTGGCTTCGCCGGAGGTACCCCCACCGGCCAGGGCGTCCAGCCACTCGGTCTCGGTGCCGGGCGCGGCGGGCAGCAGGGTGCCGCCCGCCTTCTCCAGCCCGCGGGTGGCGTAGGGGGCCAGCGCGAAGGTGCGCTGCTTGTGCTTGCGCCAGGCCTTGCGGAGCCGCAGGAAGACGCCGGGCGCCTCCTCCTCGGCCTCCAGTCCGGCCAGCAGTACGGCGGGGGCCTTCTCCAGCAGGGTGTAGGTGACCCCGTCGCCGGACAGGTCCCGCCCGCGGCCCGCGACGACGGCCGCCAGGAAGTCGGCCTCCTCAGCGGAGTGCGCGCGGGCCCGGAAGTCGACGTCGTTGGTGTCGAGGGCGACGCGGGCGAACTTGGCGTAGGCGTAGGCGTCCTCGACCGTGAGCCGGCCGCCGGTCAGCACGCCCGTGCGGCCCCGGGCCGCCGCGAGCCCGCGGGCCGCGGCCTCCAGCGCCTCGGGCCAGCTCGCGGTCTCCAGTTCACCGGTGTCGGCGTTGCGGACCAGCGGGGTGGTGAGCCGCTCGGGGCGCTGCGCGTAGCGGAACCCGAAGCGGCCCTTGTCGCAGATCCACTCCTCGTTGACCTCGGGGTCGTCCTGCGCGAGCCGGCGCATGACCTTGCCGCGCCGGTGGTCGGTACGGGTGGCGCAGCCGCCCGCGCAGTGCTCGCACACGCTCGGCGAGGAGACCAGGTCGAAGGGCCGCGACCGGAAGCGGTAGGCCGCCGAGGTCAGAGCACCCACCGGGCAGATCTGGATCGTGTTGCCGGAGAAGTACGACTGGAAGGGGTCGCCCTCGCCGGTGCCGACCTGCTGCAGGGCGCCGCGCTCCAGCAGTTCGATCATCGGGTCGCCGGCGACCTGCTGCGAGAAGCGGGTGCAGCGCGCGCACAGCACGCAGCGCTCCCGGTCCAGCAGCACCTGGGTGGAGATCGGGACCGGCTTCTCGTAGGTCCGCTTGCGGCCCTCGAAGCGGGTGTCGGCCTGGCCGGCGGACATCGCCTGGTTCTGCAGCGGGCACTCTCCGCCCTTGTCGCAGACCGGGCAGTCCAGCGGGTGGTTGATGAGCAGCAGCTCCATCACCCCGCGCTGGGCCTTGTCCGCGACGCCGGAGGTGAGCTGGGTCCTGACGACCATCCCGTCGGTGCAGGTGATCGTGCAGGACGCCATCGGCTTGCGCTGGCCCTCGACCTCGACGATGCACTGGCGGCAGGCGCCCACGGGGTCGAGGAGGGGATGGTCGCAGAAGCGCGGGATCTCGATGCCGATCATCTCGGCGGCACGGATCACCAGGGTGCCCTTGGGCACGGAGATCTCGACGCCGTCGATGCTGACGGACACCAGGTCCTCGGGCGGCACCGCCGCCTCACCGGAGGCGGCGTTGGTCGTGACGGTCACGCGTTCACCTCCAGGTGAGACTTGTCGGCCCAGACCGTGGACTTGGCCGGGTCGAAGGGGCAGCCGCGGCCCTCCAGGTGCTCCACGTACTCGTCGCGGAAGTACTGGAGGGAGGAGAAGATCGGGCTGGCCGCTCCGTCGCCGAGGGCGCAGAAGGACTTGCCGTTGATGTTGTCGGCGATGTCGGCGAGCTTGTCGAGGTCCGCCAGGGTGCCCTTGCCCGCCTCGATGTCGCGGAGCAACTGGACGAGCCAGTACGTGCCCTCGCGGCAGGGGGTGCACTTGCCGCAGGACTCGTGGGCGTAGAACTCGGTCCAGCGGGTGACGGCGCGCACCACGCAGGTCGTCTCGTCGAAGCACTGCAGCGCCTTGGTTCCGAGCATGGAGCCCGCGGCGCCGACGCCCTCGTAGTCCAGCGGGACGTCGAGGTGCTCGTCGGTGAACATCGGCGTCGAGGAGCCGCCCGGGGTCCAGAACTTGAGCCGGTGGCCGGGCCGCATGCCGCCGCTGAGGTTCAGCAGCTGGCGCAGCGTGACGCCCAGCGGGGCCTCGTACTGGCCGGGGTTGGCGACGTGGCCGCTGAGCGAGTACAGCGTGAAGCCCGGGGACTTCTCGCTGCCCATCGAGCGGAACCAGTCCTTGCCCTTGACCAGGATCGAGGGCACCGACGCGATGGACTCGACGTTGTTGACCACCGTCGGGCAGGCGTACAGGCCCTCGACCGCCGGGAAGGGCGGCCGCAGCCGGGGCTGGCCGCGCCGGCCCTCCAGCGAGTCCAGCAGCGCGGTCTCCTCGCCGCAGATGTACGCGCCGGCGCCGGCGTGCACGGTCAGCTCCAGGTCGAAGCCGCTGCCCAGGATGTTCTTGCCGAGGAAGCCCGCCTCGTACGCCTCGGCGACCGCGTGGTGCAGCCGCCGCAGCACGGGGACGACCTCGCCGCGCAGGTAGATGAAGGCGTGGTTCGAGCGGATCGCGTGGCAGGCGATCACCATGCCCTCGATGAGCGAGTGCGGGTTGGCGAAGAGCAGCGGGATGTCCTTGCAGGTGCCCGGCTCCGACTCGTCGGCGTTGACGACGAGGTAGTGCGGCTTGCCGTCGCCCTGCGGGATGAACTGCCACTTCATCCCGGTGGGGAAGCCGGCGCCGCCGCGGCCGCGCAGGCCGGACTCCTTCACAAGGGCGATCACGTCGTCCGGGGGCATGGCCAGCGCCTTGCGCAGGCCCTCGTAGCCCTCGTGGCGGCGGTACGTGTCGAGGGTCCAGGACTGGGGATCGTCCCAGAAGGCCGAGAGAACGGGTGCCAGCACCTTCTCCGCCGAGTCGACCATGGTCACCGGTCCTCCTCGCCTTCCGTCGGGCGCTCCTGCGTGACCGGTCCCGCCGGGTGCTCGGGGTCGGAGACCGCGGAGTCCAGGGGGGCGTCGTGGGAGCTGGGGTGGGCCGGGGGTGTCTCGTCCTGCGGCGGGGCGGAGGTCTGCCGGGGCACGCCGGCCCCGCCGCCCGGCAGCGACTCGCCGCGGGCGAGCCGCAGGCCCGCCAGGGAGGCGGGGCCGGCGCCGCCGGTCGCCTCGACGGCGCCGGGGCGCTCGTCGGGGAACCCGGCGAGGATCCGGGACGTCTCCTTGTACGAGCACAAAGGAGCGCCGCGGGTGGGTTCGACGGTGCGGCCGGCGCGCAGGTCGTCGACGAGCCGCTTGGCCGACTCGGGGTCCTGGTTGTCGAAGAACTCCCAGTTGACCATCACCACGGGGGCGAAGTCGCAGGCCGCGTTGCACTCGATGTGCTCCAGCGTGACCTTGCCGTCGTCGGTGGTCTCGCCGTTCCCCACGCCGAGGTGTTGCTTGAGCTCGTCGAAGATCGCGTCGCCGCCCATGACCGCGCACAGCGTGTTGGTGCAGACCCCGACCTGGTACTCGCCGGAGGGCCCCCGCCGGTACATCGAGTAGAAGGTGGCCACCGCGGTGACCTCGGCCGTGGTCAGCCCCAGCTGCTCGGCGCAGAAGCGCACCCCGGTGCGGGAGACGTAGCTCTCCTCCGCCTGCACCAGGTGCAGCAGAGGCAGCAGGGCGCTGCGGCTGCCGGGGTAGCGCGCGATGATCTTCGCCGCGTCCTCGTCCAGGCGCTGCCGTACGTCGGCCGGGTAGTCCGGCGCGGGCATCGCGGGGATGCCGAGTGATACCTCTGTCACCGGTCGACGCCTCCCATCACGGGGTCGATGGACGCCACCGCGACGATGACGTCGGCGACCTGGCCGCCCTCGCACATCGCCGCCATGGTCTGCAGGTTGGTGAAGGACGGGTCGCGGAAGTGGACGCGGAAGGGGCGGGTGCCCCCGTCGCTGACCACGTGGACGCCGAGTTCGCCCTTGGACGACTCGACGGCGACGTACGCCTGGCCGGCCGGGACCCGGAAGCCCTCGGTCACCAGCTTGAAGTGGTGGATCAGGGCCTCCATGGAGGTGCCCATGATCTTCTTGATGTGGTCGAGGGAGTTGCCGAGCCCGTCCGGGCCGAGCGCGAGCTGCGCGGGCCAGGCGATCTTCTTGTCGGCGACCATGACCGGGCCGGGCTGCAGCCGGTCCAGGCACTGCTCGACGATGTCCAGCGACTGCCGCATCTCCTCCAGGCGGAGCAGGAACCGCCCGTAGGAGTCGCAGGTGTCGACGGTCGGGACCTCGAACTCGTAGTTCTCGTAGCCGCAGTACGGCTGCGACTTGCGCAGGTCGTGCGGCAGGCCTGTGGAACGCAGGATCGGACCGGTGGCGCCGAGCGCCATGCAGCCCGCCAGGTCCAGGTAACCCACGTCCTGCATGCGGGCCTTGAAGATCGGGTTGCCGGTGGCGAGCTTGTCGTACTCGGGGAGGTTCTTGCGGAACTTCTTCACGACCTCGCGGACCTGGTCCACCGCGCCGGGCGGCAGGTCCTGGGCGAGGCCGCCGGGGCGGATGTACGCGTGGTTCATCCGCAGGCCGGTGATCAGCTCGAAGAGGTCCAGGATCAGCTCGCGGTCGCGGAACCCGTAGATCATGATCGTGGTGGCGCCGAGCTCCATGCCGCCGGTGGCGATGGCCACCAGGTGCGAGGAGATGCGGTTCAGCTCCATCAGCATCACGCGGATCACCGAGGCGCGGTCCGGGATCGCGTCGGTGATGCCGAGCAGCTTCTCCACCGCCAGGCAGTACGCCGTCTCGTTGAAGAACGGCGTCAGGTAGTCCATGCGCGTCACGAACGTGGACCCCTGGGTCCAGGTCCGGAACTCCATGTTCTTCTCGATGCCGGTGTGGAGGTAGCCGATGCCGCAGCGGGCCTCGGTGACCGTCTCGCCGTCGATCTCCAGGATCAGCCGGAGCACGCCGTGGGTGGACGGGTGCTGCGGGCCCATGTTGACGACGATGCGCTCGTCGTCGGCCTTGCCGACGGTCTCGGCCAGCTCGTCCCAGTCGCCGCCGGTGACCGTGAAGACCCGGCCCTCGGTGGTCTCCCGCTCCTCGGCCTGCTGGGGTGCGTGGTGAGTGCTCACGAGTACGACCTCCGCTGGTCCGGAGCAGGGATCTGGGCGCCCTTGTACTCGACGGGGATGCCGCCGAGGGGGTAGTCCTTGCGCTGCGGGTGGCCCTGCCAGTCGTCCGGCATCATGATCCGGATCAGGGCGGGGTGCCCGTCGAAGACGATCCCGAAGAAGTCGTAGGCCTCGCGCTCGTGCCAGTCGTTGGTCGGGTAGACCTCGACCAGCGACGGGACGTGCCGGTCCGCGTCGGAGACGCTCACCTCCAGCCGGATCAGCCGGTTGTGGGTGATCGAGCGCAGGTGGTAGACGGCGTGCAGCTCGCGGCCCTTGTCCTCCGGGAAGTGGACGCCGCTCACGCCCGTGCAGAGCTCGAAGCGCAGCGCGGGGTCGTCCCGCAGGGTCCTGGCGACCAGGGGCAGGTGCTCGCGCGCGACGTGGAAGGTGATCTCGTCGCGGTCCACGACGACCTTCTCGATCGCGTTGTCCGGGACGAGACCCTGCTCCTCCAGGGCGCCCTCGAGCTCGTCGGCGACCTCGTCGAACCAGCCGCCGTACGGACGGCTCGCCGCACCGGGCAGCCGCACCGTGCGCACCAGGCCGCCGTACCCGGAGGTGTCGCCGCCGTTGCGGGCACCGAACATTCCGCGCTGGACGCGGATCGCCTCCCCGTGGTCGCCGCGCTGGCCGGGCAGCCCGGCCGCGTTGACGTCCCTGTCCGGGTTCGGGGTGTCCGGGGAATCCGTCATCGGAGGAGCCCCTTCATCTCGATCGTCGGCAGCGCCTTCAGCGCCGCCTCCTCCGCCTCGCGCGCGGCCTCTTCGCGGTTCACGCCGAGCTTGCTGTGCTGGATCTTCTGGTGGAGCTTGAGGATGGCGTCCATCAGCATTTCGGGGCGAGGCGGACATCCCGGGAGGTAAATGTCAACAGGCACCACATGGTCAACACCCTGCACAATTGCGTAGTTGTTGAACATCCCGCCGCTCGATGCGCAGACCCCCATCGAGATCACCCACTTGGGGTTCGGCATCTGGTCGTAGACCTGGCGCAGGACGGGCGCCATCTTCTGGCTCACCCTGCCGGCCACGATCATCAGGTCCGCCTGGCGCGGGGACCCGCGGAAGACCTCCATGCCGAAGCGGGCCAGGTCGTACCGCCCGGCCCCGGTCGTCATCATCTCGATGGCGCAGCACGCGAGGCCGAACGTGGCCGGGAAGACCGAGGCCTTCCGGACCCAGCCGGCCGCCGCCTCGACGGAGGTGAGCAGGAACCCGCTCGGCAGCTTCTCTTCAATACCCATGGCTATTCTCCGCCCCTAATCCCATTCCAGGCCGCCGCGACGCCAGACATAGGCGTAGGCGACGAAGACGGTGAGCACGAAGAGGAGCATCTCGACGAGCCCGAAGACCCCGAGGGCGTCGAAGGTGACGGCCCAGGGGTAGAGGAAGACGATCTCGATGTCGAAGACGATGAAGAGCATCGCCGTCAGGTAGTACTTGATCGGGAAACGGCCACCCCCGGCTGGATGCGGAGTCGGCTCGATACCGCACTCATACGCCTCCAACTTGGCCCGGTTGTACCGTTTTGGGCCGATGATGGAGGCCATGACCACGGAGAAGATCGCGAAGCCGGCCCCGAGGCCGCCCAGCACGAGGATGGGCGCGTAGGCATTCACGTCCCCGCTCCTTCCAGTCGACGATGACTGATGACGGACCGTGCCCGGACGTGCGCCCCACGCCACCTGGATCCCCTCCATGTGAGGCAGTTCACAAGCCCAGACTGCCCGCATCCTATGCCTCCTGGTCTGTGATCTGCGACACGGGGTTCACTCTGGCCTTTGTGATCTCTGCCACCAGTCGAACGATCATGAACGGGGATGAGCGGTGATCTTCTCACTCAGTAATCCCAAACGATCACCAGAAGTCACATTTACCTGCGTTTCCGCTGGTAAACAGGGGTGCCGCACTATCAGGCGCCGACGATCCGAGGCAAATTGGAGCTGCTCCGCAGGACGTGATAGCGCCTCGCCACTCGCCCGGGTGAGCCGCGAAACCCCGCACTGACAGCGGCCCGAGGCACGTGAACGCGCGCACGAGGATTTGCAGTTGAATGTCCCTATCATCCCGAATAAGGAAGATCAAAAAGGGGACAATAGCACTGCTCGCGAGCCAACTGTGGCGCATCACACTTTTGTTGAACGGAACCGACCTGGCCTGATACCCAAGTCTTCATGTCCCTTCAGACCTCGCATATACGCCGCCGGCGACGCGCCTCGCAGAGCCCCAACTGGGTGCGCCGCGCAGGAGTCGCCGGCGGCGTCATCGGAACGCTCGCCCTGACCGGAATGTCGTCTTCGGCGAACGCCGAGCCCTCGGCCGCCGACCCGGCGACCACGGGGAGCATCCCCGTCATCCCCGCCCTCTCCACCACCGCCACCGCCGCGCAGGCCGCTGACGCCGTCGACGAGACCGTCGTCGAGCAGCAGCTGGACGCCGCACGCACGGAGGCGCGCACCGAGGCCATGAAGGCCGCACAGAAGAAGAAGGCCGCCGCCGACGCGCGGTCGCGCGCCGCGGCCAAGGCCGCCAAGGCGCGCGAGACCGCGACCGCGTCCCGCTCCGCCGGACGCACCGCGCTGGCCGCCTCCTCCTCCACTTCCGCGACGGGCAGCGTCGCCTCCGTCATCGGCTTCCTGAAGGCCCAGGTCGGCAAGCCGTACGTCTACGGCGCCACGGGCCCCAGCGCCTACGACTGCTCCGGTCTCACCCAGGCCGCCTTCCGCACCATCGGCGTCGACCTGCCGCGCACCTCGCAGGCGCAGTCGACCTTCGGCACCCCGGTGTCCGTGAGCGCGGTCCAGCCGGGCGACCTCGTCTTCTGGGGCGGCGCGGGCTCGGCCTACCACGTGGCCGTCTACATAGGCGGCGGGCAGTACCTGGACGCGGCGAACCCGAGCAAGGGCGTCGTCATCCAGCAGATGTCCAACTACATGCCGACGTCGGCCGTCCGCGTGCTCTGATCACGCGCCCCGTCCCCACGGAGGCCGCCGGCCCGCGAAGGGCCGGCGGCCTCCTCCGTTCCACCCCGTGCGGTCCTCCGCCGCCGCAGGACGGGGCCGCCGCACCGCGCCCCGCGGCAGGCGGCCGGACAGGGGTCCGGCCCCGCCGCAAGGAGAGGTACCGCACACGGGGCCGGACGACCGGGGAGCCCCGGACGGGGCTCACGGGCCGGAGCCCGGCTCCGCGGTGGCGGGGGACCGGGCTCCGGGCCTCGGGTTCATCAGCGGTGGCAGTCGCGGCCTCCGCCGTGCCAGACCCTGACCCAGTGGCCCGGCGTGCGGACCCATTTGACGCGACCGTGGCTGGAGACCCGCACCAGGCGTCCGGGACGGTACTCCAGCTTCCAGGAGCCCAGACCGACCGAGCACTGTCGCTGCCGGTCGCCGCGCCGGTCGCCGTCCCGGCGGTCGTCACCACGCCGGTCGCCGTCCCGGCGGTCGTCACCACGCCGGTCGCCGTCCCGGCGGTCGTCACCACGCCGGTCGCCGTCCCGGCGGTCGTCACCACGCCGGTCGCCGTCCCGGCGGTCGTCACCACGCCGGTCGCCGTCCCGGCGGTCGTCACCACGCCGGTCGTCGCCCTGCCGGTCGCTCGAGCGGTGGTCCGTCGGGGCCGCGGAGGCCGGGCCGGCTGCGAGCACGCCCCCTCCGGCGAGCAGGACCGATGCGGCCGCGGCGGCCAGGACCTGGAATATGCGCGTGCTCATGTCTGCACCCTTCTGTTGATCACGAATCCCCGAGCAGTGATCAAAAGTATGAGCACAACGCCTCAAATCCCGCATTTCGAGCGCGAGCTGACTCCGGGGCAGACTCATCTGACATCGATGTCAACGACATCGATGTCAGAGGACCGGCGGTCCGCCCCGCCCGCGCCTCTCCACCCCGGCCCGCGCGAACCGGCGCACAGGGTTACGGAGTTCACCACTCGGCTCCCATGGGAGGTGATGCCGGGCGGGGCAACACGGCCGACCCCGGGCGGGGTTCGCGCCCGGGCCGCTCCTGCGCCGGGTCAGCCCAGTCGGGCGTCGAGCGCTTCGAGGTCGTCGACGAACCAGGTGCGGTCGCCGCGGTTGCACTCGCGCACCAGGTCCCGAAAGGCCGTACCGGCCGTCGTGTACGCCGAGACCTCTCCCACGACGGCGAGCCGGATGCGGTAGTTGGCGAACTTCTGCAGGATCTCCCCCGCCAGGCCGGTGCGCAGGGCGAAGAACCGCTCGTCCAGGCGGCCGGCGGGGACGGCGACGACCTCCGCCCGCTGGAAGGCCGATCCGATCAGGTCGAGCGCGTCCTGGACGTCGCGGATCCGTGCGCCGTCCTCGCCGCAGACGAGGACCGGCACGCCCCGCCGCTCGGTCACCACGTCAGTCACGGCCCGCCTCCGGGTGCTCGGTGCGCTCCTCCGGGAACATGTCGTTCTCCCCTCCCATGACGTCGTCGATGGTCCGCAGGACGTCCGCCGTCGCCGCGGCGCCGCCGAGCACCACGACCTTCAGCCGCGAACGCTCGTCGTCGTACGCCGTCCGCACCCGGGCCAACTCGTGGGGGTCCCGCGCCATCTGGGCACCGGCCACGAGAAGGGTGCCCAGTCGGTCGGCCGCGGCCGCCCCGATGCCGTCCACCTCGACGATGGCCGAGACCTCCACCCGGTGCCGCGCGGCGGCCGCCGGCGCACCGGTGAGGGCGTCCAGGTCGGTCCGGGCGACGCGGTACTGCTTGCCGATGCGGACCGCCTTCAGCCGGCCGTCTCGGATGTAGCCGCGGACCGTGCGGACATGCAGGCCGAGCCGGTCCGCGACCTGCTCGACGGACAGCCAATCCCTCTCCATGCGTACGCATCCTACTCTTTAAAGGGAAGGATAGGGGCGTTTACCTTCCCACGCTCATGGCAGAGGGCAGAAAAAAGCCGCGCCGGCCCGAGCGGTACGGGCCGGCGCGGCAAGCGGGTGCCGGGACGTCAGGAGCGGGGCGCCACCTTCGACAGACCGTTGATCACGCGGTCCATCGCGTCGCCGCCCGACGGGTCCGTGAGGTTCGCCAGCAGCTTCAGCGTGAAGCGCATCAGCATCGGGTGCGTGAGGCCGCGCTGCGTCGCCAGCTTCATGACCTTGGGGTTGCCGATCAGCTTCACGAAGGCCCGGCCGAGCGTGTAGTAGCCCCCGTAGGTGTCCTTCAGGATCCGCGGGTACGACTGGAGCGCCAGCTCCCGCTGGGCCGCGGTGCTGCGCGCGTGGGCCTGGACGATGACGTCGGCGGCGATCTGGCCGGATTCCATCGCGTAGGCGATGCCCTCGCCGTTGAACGGGTTGACCAGCCCGCCCGCGTCACCGACCAGCAGCAGGCCCTTGGTGTAGTGCGGCTGGCGGTTGAAGGCCATCGGGAGGGCCGCGCCACGGATCGGCCCGGTCATGTTCTCCTCGGTGTAGCCCCACTCCTCGGGCATCGAGGCGCACCAGGCCTTCAGCACCTCGCGCCAGTCCAGCTCCTTGAAGGAGGCGGAGGTGTTGAGGACGCCCAGGCCCACGTTGGACGTGCCGTCGCCCATGCCGAAGATCCAGCCGTAGCCGGGCAGCAGCCGCGGGTCGCCCGGGACGCGCCGGTCCCACAGCTCCAGCCACGACTCCAGGTAGTCGTCGTCGTGCCGCGGGGAGGTGAAGTACGTGCGGACGGCCACGCCCATCGGGCGGTCCTCACGGCGGTGCAGGCCCATCTGGAGGGAGAGCCGGGTGGAGTTGCCGTCCGCGGCGACCACCAGCGGGGCGTGGAAGGTGACCGGGGTCTTCTCCTCGCCCAGCTTGGCCTCGACGCCGGTGATGCGGCCGGTGCGCTCGTCGCGGATCGGGGCGCCCACGCTGCAGCGCTCGTACAGCCGGGCGCCGGCCTTCTGCGCCTGCTGGGCGAGGAGTTCGTCGAAGTCCTCGCGCTTGCGCACGAGCCCGTAGTCGGGGAACGAGGCCAGGTCCGGCCAGTCCAGCTGCAGCCGGACCCCGCCGCCGATGATGCGCAGGCCCTTGTTGCGCAGCCAGCCGGCCTCCTCGGAGATGTCGATGCCCATCGCGACGAGTTGCTTGGTCGCGCGGGGCGTCAGGCCGTCGCCGCAGACCTTCTCGCGCGGGAAGGCGGTCTTCTCCAGCAGCAGGACGTCGAGTCCCGCCTTCGCCAGGTAGTAGGCCGTCGTCGAGCCCGCGGGCCCGGCACCTACGACGATCACATCGGCGCTGCGTTCCGAAGCGGCGGTCTCGGTCACGGTGCTCCTCGCTGCTCTGGGCTGATGCGGGCCTGTCTGCGGCCGGCCGGCGGCCGGACCGGACCCGTGCAGTCTATGTGGCCGCTTCCGCGCGCGGGCCGGGCGCCCCGGCTTAGCGCACCGCGCGGTGCAGGGCCACGATGCCGCCCGACAGGTTGCGCCATGCGACCTTCGACCAGCCGGCCTTCTGCAGTCGCGCGGCGAGGCCGGGCTGGTCGGGCCAGGCCCTGATGGACTCGGCGAGGTAGACGTACGCGTCGGGGTTGCTGCTGACCGCCCGGGCGACCGGCGGGAGCGCCCGCATCAGGTACTCGGTGTAGACCGTGCGGAACGGCGCCCAGGTGGGGTGGCTGAACTCGCAGATGACGACCCGGCCCCCGGGCCGGGTGACCCGCAGCATCTCGCGCAGCGCGGCGTCGGTGTCGTGCACGTTGCGCAGCGCGAAGGAGATCGTGACGGCGTCGAAGACCCCGTCGGCGAATGGCAGCCTGGTCGCGTCGCCCGCGGTGAGCGGGAGGAAGGGGTGGCGGCGCTTGCCCTCGCGCAGCATGCCCAGGGAGAAGTCGCACGGCACGACCCGGGCGCCCGCCTCGGCGAAGGGCAGCGAGGAGGTGCCCGTACCGGCGCCGAGGTCCAGCACGCGCTCGCCGGGACGGACGGCGAGGGCCTGCGCGACGACCTTGCGCCAGCGGCGGTCCTGGCCGAGCGACAGCACGTCGTTGGTCAGGTCGTAGTTGGCCGCGACGTCGTCGAACATCGCGGCGACTTCGTGCGGCTGCTTGTCCAGGGAGGCTCGGGTCACGCCCCCCATTCTTCACCCGGCGGCCCCGCGCCCCGCGCAGGGGCCCCGGCGGCGGTCGCGGAACGCCGTACGGCGCGGCCCGCGTGGGCCGGTCAGGCCCTGCGGTGCAGGAGCCGGCCGGCCACGACGGTGGCGAGGCAGGCGCCGTGCTCGTCGAAGACTGCGAAGTCCGCCCGGGCGCCCGGCTCCAGGGGCGGCGCCTGGCGCGCCGGCAGCAGCCCGCTGCGGTCCAGGGCGGAGCGCAGCGCGGGGTCGGCGGGGGCGGTGGCGACGGCGGTGACCCCCCGCCGCAGCAGGGCGTGCACGCGTTCGCGCGGAGTGGGGGCCGGCGGGAGTTCGCCCTCGTGGGTCAGGCCCGGACGCAGCGCGCCGGGCCAGTCGCGGACGCGGGCGCCCGGATGGGCCGCCCGTACCGCGTCGAGGGGGCCGACGGCGGCGAGCAGGCCGCCGTCGGCCACCAGGGCCGTGCCGTCGGTCCCGGAATGGATCGTCAGCATCGGCGGGGTCAGGAGGTGCTGAGCAGCTTCAGCTCCGGGTGCGCCGTGCCGCCCTCGATGGCGGTCGACGACAGGTGGGAGACGACGTGGTCGTCGACCGGGTCGTTCGCCGGGTCGTCGTGGACGACGAGGTGCTCGTAGGTGGTGGCGCGCTGGGCGGGGACCCGGCCGGCGGCGCGGATCAGGTGGATCAGCTCCATGCGGTTGGAGCGGTGCTTGGCGCCGGCCGAGGAGACCACGTTCTCCTCCAGCATCACCGAGCCGAGGTCGTCGGCGCCGTAGTGCAGCGACAGCTGGCCGACCTCCTTGCCGGTGGTGAGCCAGGAACCCTGGATGTGGGCGACGTTGTCCAGGAAGATCCGCGCGATGGCGATCATCCGCAGGTACTCGAAGAGCGTGGCCTGGGTCCGGCCCTTCAGGTGGTTGTTCTCGGGCTGGTAGGTGTACGGGATGAAGGCGCGGAAGCCGCCCGTACGGTCCTGGACGTCGCGGATCATGCGCAGGTGCTCGATGCGCTCGGCGTTGGTCTCGCCGGTGCCCATGAGCATCGTGGAGGTCGACTCCACGCCGAGCCCGTGCGCGGTCTCCATGATCTCCAGCCAGCGCTCGCCGCTCTCCTTCAGCGGGGCGATCGCCTTGCGCGGGCGGGCCGGCAGCAGTTCGGCGCCGGCGCCCGCGAAGGAGTCCAGGCCCGCGGCGTGGATGCGGGTGATGGCCTCGTCCACCGGCACCTTGGAG
The DNA here is from genome assembly GCF_000373665.1 of Streptomyces sp. BoleA5. Lineage (NCBI taxonomy): Bacteria > Bacillati > Actinomycetota > Actinomycetes > Kitasatosporales > Streptomycetaceae > Streptomyces > Streptomyces sp. BoleA5. The sequence continues at coordinate 73,103 of NZ_KB892096.1, read as the reverse complement.
ATGCGGGCCATGTGCTCGATCTCGGACGCGCCGAGGGAGTGGATGACCAGCTGCGGGAAGGCCTGCTTGATGGCGCTGAAATGCTTCTCGTAGTACTCGACGCCGTAGTCGGGGTGGTGGCCGCCCTGGAACATGATCTGGGTGCCGCCGAGTTCGACGGTCTCCGCGCAGCGGCGCAGGATGTCGTCGAGGTCGCGGGTCCAGCCCTTGGCGGTGTCCTTGGGCGCGGCGTAGAAGGCGCAGAACTTGCACGCCGTCACGCAGACGTTGGTGTAGTTGATGTTGCGCTCGATGATGTACGTCGCGATGTGCTCGGTACCCGCGTAGCGGCGGCGGCGCACGGCGTCGGCGGCGGCGCCGAGGGCGTGCAGGGGCGCCGAGCGGTAGAGGTCGAGCGCCTCCTCGGGGGTGATGCGACCGCCGTCGGCGGCGCGGTCGAGGACGGACTGGAGGTCGGCGTTCTCGCTCACCGGGCATCCTTCCGAGGGGTGTGACGGACCCGCCCAGCCTACGCCAGGGGGTCAGCCGCCCTGCCTCCTGAGGTCCCCTTCCGGACGGCCGGCCAGGGAGTCGCCCGAACGGTAGTGCAGGGAGCCGTCCGCGTTGAGGGTGAACCGCTCGTCGGCCGAGCCGTCCGAGCAGACCCCGGGATGCGGGTTGGTGCCGCCGCTGGTGTCGAGCACGACGCTCTTCGCGGTGGCCTCGGCGAGCTTCCAGTCGCCGCTGCAGTCGTAGGACTGGCCGAGCAGGTCCAGCACGCTCTTGTCGCGGCCGACGACCGCGCCGACCGTGCCCTCGCGCAGGGTGATCTCCATCGTCCCCGGCACCCCGTGGGCGGTGACGGTGTCGCCCTTCCAGGTGCCGGCGAAGGCCTTCGGGAGGGCGTCCAGGCGCGGTTCGGACGCCGCCGGCGAGGACGGTGCCGGGGGCGACGACGCGGCCGAGGACGCCGGTGTGGTCCCGGAGCCCGCGCTCCGCGAAGGGGTGCGCTCGCCGCCCTTGGCCTGGTTCGAGCCGTCGAGGAGCCCCGGCAGCACGAGCGCCAGGGTCACGGCCGCCGCGAGCAGCACGATCCCCGTCGCGGCCAGCGCGGCGACGCGGCCGCGACGGCCCGGAGCGGGGGCGGGCGGTGGCGTGGCGGCGAACGGCGGTGCGTCCTGGGGCTCGGTCAGCGAGGGCGGCGGGCCGAACGACCCGTAGGAGGGGTGCGCACCGTACGAGCCGTGGCCGCCACCCGGTCCCCCGGCGGTCCCTTCGGGGCTGCCGGCGGCCGGGCCCGGGTGCGGGGTGGGTTCGAGGTCGAGCAGTTCGACGGCCTGCCGCCCCAGGCGCTCCGTCAGCGGGGCGGCCAGCCAGCCGGCCCGCACCAGCGATGCGGCGTCGCCGCCGGGCGCCAGCAGTTCGGCGAGCCGGCGCGGCGTCGGGCGCACCGCGGGGTCCTTGGCGAGGCAGGACTCCGCGATCCGGCGCAACTCCTCGGGGACGCGGTCGAGTTCCGGCTCCTCGTGGGCGACCTTGTAGAGCAGGACGGCCGCGCTGTCCCCCGTGAAGGGGCCGCTGCCGGTCGCGGCGAAGGCCAGCACCGCGCCGAGCGCGAAGATGTCGGCCGCGGGGCCGGTGGGTCTGCCGGTGACCTGCTCGGGCGCCATGTAGCCGGGCGAGCCGACGACCACCCCCTTGCTGGTCAGGGCGGCCGTGGCGTCCATGGCACGGGCGATGCCGAAGTCGATCAGCACGGGACCGTCGAGCGAGAGAAGCACGTTGGACGGTTTGATGTCGCGGTGCACCAGCCCCCGGCCGTGCACGGCCTCCAGCGCCTCGGCCAGTCCGGCGCCCAGCGCCCGCACGCCCCGCGGCGACAGCGGCCCGAAGGTGGCGACGGCCTCGGACAGGGCGGGACCGGCGACGTACCGGGTGGCCACCCACGGGACCGGCGAGTCGGTGTCGGCGTCCAGCACCGGCGCGCTCCACACGCCGCCGACCCGGCGCGCCGCGTCGACCTCGCGCTGGAACCGGGTGCGGAACTCCAGGTCGTCCGCGAGTTCCGAGCGCACCACCTTCACGGCCACCGTCCGGCCGCCGGGGCTGCGCCCCAGGTAGACCCGGCCCATCCCGCCGGCGCCCAGCCGGCCCAGCAGACGGTACGGGCCGATCGACGAAGGGTCGTTCGCTTGCAGGGGCTGCATCTGCGCGCCTCTCGCCGGTGCGGAAGGTCAGTGGAGTTGTACCCGTGGCCGCCGTGGTCACCCCAGCCTTCGCGGCGGGGACCGGAGCGGATCCGGCGCCCGGCGCCGCGGCCGGGCCGTCGCCGATCGTAGTGGGCCCGCCGGGCGGGCCCCGGGCCGGCGGCGGGGTGCCGCCGGCCGGTTGCGGGGGTCAGCTCCCGGCACCCAGCAGTTCGACGCGCGCCTGCTCCGGGAAGCCCACCCGGCGGGCGAACTCGGCGATGCCGGTGAGCTGCTCGGGGCCGAGCGAGAAGTCCAGGGTGGTGAAGTAGCGCTGGAGGGTGTGGGCGTCGAAGGACTCCCAGCGGGCGGCCTGCTCGGCGACCTTCTCCACCTCCTCCATGCTCAGGTCGCGGGAGGAGAGGAAGGCCCGGTGCACGTCGTGCACCACGCCGGGAAGGGACTCCAGGTAGTCGCGGCGGGCGGCCCACACGGCGAAGACGAAGGGCAGCCCCGTCCACTCCTTCCACATCAGCCCGAGGTCGTGGACCTCCAGGCCGAGCAGCGGCGCGTCGTGCAGCGAGGCGCGCAACGCCGCGTCCCCGATCAGGACCGCGGCCTGGGCCTCCTGCATCATCAGCGAGAGGTCGGGCGGGCAGGTGTAGTACTCGGGCTCCACCCCGTACTGCTCGGCGAGCAGCAGTTGGGCGAGCCGGACCGAGGTCCGGCTGGTGGAGCCGAGGGCGACCCGGGCGCCGTCCAGGGCGCTCAGCGGGACCTGGCTCACGATCACGCAGGACATCACCGGGCCGTCGCAGCCGACGGCGATGTCCGGCAGGGCGATCAGCTCGTCGGCGTGCCGGAGGTACTCCATGAGGGTGATCGGACCGACGTCCAGGTCCCCGGAGACGAGCTGGGCGCTGAGCTTCTCGGGCGTGTCCTTGGTCAGCTCCAGGTCGAGCAGGGCACCCGTCCGGGCTAGTCCCCAGTAAAGGGGGACGCAGTTCAGGAACTGGATGTGCCCGACGCGGGGCCGGGTCCGGCGCACGCCACTGGCGGATGGAAGAGGCGCAGATTTGTCCACATCAGGAGGCTAGACCCCCGCGCAGGTGAACTTCAGGCGGGTCCCCGGCTCCGCGCCGGGCGCCCGGAGACCGGCACGGCGTTCACTCCGCGTTCGCGCCTCGCGCGGCGCGTGTGAAATCGGATCTTGTCGCTCTTCCCCGCCGCAGATGCTCCGTGCTACTGTCGTCGCAAGTTGCAGTTTGGTTTCCCTTGCAGTACAGAGCCTGCGGAGCATGTGACCGCGGGCTTTTGTAGTTTTCAGACTTCTTGCAGTGAGCAGGGCAGGTTCTGGAGCAGGGCAACCCTTTGGCCCAAGGAGGGCTTATGGCTACCGGAACCGTCAAGTGGTTCAACGCCGAGAAGGGCTTCGGCTTCATCGCCCAGGACGGCGGCGGCCCCGATGTCTTCGTCCACTACTCCGCGATCAACGCCTCCGGCTTCCGTTCGCTGGAGGAGAACCAGGCGGTGACCTTCGACGTCACGCAGGGCCCGAAGGGCCCGCAGGCGGAGAACGTCGTCCCCGCCTGATCGCGGACTGACGTGCAGTAACCGATAAGCAGTACCCAAGGAGCCCCGCACACATCGTGCGGGGCTCCTGCCTTTCGCGGGCGCCCGCGGTCGGAGCCCGGCACCATGCGATTCGATCCCGTGTGCGAAGTCGGTGGCGGCCGCCGCGCGGCGCGGTTTCACGGGGCGCGGCGAGATGGCCCGATTACTCCGCGAATTCCACCGACCACACGATGAATCACCTTGTGGGCTGCGTGAGGGAAACGCGTAAATCGCGCCGCCCGTAACCGGGCCGGCTGCCTCACGTCGGAGTCAGGCCCGCCCGCGCCCCCTTGCGGCGCGTCGACCCGCCCGCCCCGGCTCTCGGCATGGGTGAACGTTACTTTCGGTAACCTTCTCGGGCCGGCGGCGGCCTTCGGATCGCCGGCGCCCCGATCGGGGCCGGTACGCTGCGGGACGGCGGCCGTCCCCCACACCGCCCCATCAGCGGCATCGGCCCAGCCGTCGGGGTGGTCGGCGGTGTGCGTGAAGAAGCCGCGGAGCCCGCTCCACAGCCTTCCTCGCGGTTCAGGTGGAGGGACGGCAACGGCGTGCCGACGCATGCCCGTTCGGCGGTGCCGCGACCGCCGCGCCGGGCATCTGCCGTTCGCGGACCTCTCCGGGCACCCGCCCGCGGGTCACCCCCGCCCCCGACCGGCCCCCGGGTGTGTCAGCTGCCCTGCGTCGCCGCGCGCGCGGCGTCGTCCGCCTCGTCCTCCTGGGAGGCGCTGGCGGCGAGGTTCGCCCTGGTGCGCTCGACGCGCGCGGAGACCTGCACGGAGGCCGCCTCGCGCGCTCCACGCAGCACGACGAAGCTGAGCGGCGCGCTGATCACCAGCGCGAGCAGCATCACCCACAGCAGGTTGGAGTCGCCGAGGCCGGAGGGCAGTACGCGGACGTAGACCAGGCCCCAGATCACCAGGAAGCAGGCCGCGAACAGGCCGAGACGCATCAGGGAGTAGCGCAGCATGGGGCTCGGCTTCCAGCTCACGGTCGTTGCCACTTCCTTCGTTTCCCTCGTTCCGGCCTGCGGGACGTACCGGACGTACCCGTATCAGTGAAGCACGGGCCCGCGGCGGTCAGGTCAGCGGGAGCCACATCGTGATGTCGTCCCGGTCGTCACCTGCGGCGACGCGTATCGCCGCGGGGACACGCCCCACCTCCTTGTAGCCGGCCGAGGCGTAGAAGCGCTCCAGTCCCATGCCGCCGCGGCAGGTGAGCTTCAGCCCTTCCAGGCCCAGGTCGCGGCCGGCCCGCTCCGCCGCCAGCATCAGCTCCCAGCCGTGCCCGCGGCCCTGCAGGGACGGGTCGACCATCACCGTGTACAGCCAGGCCCAGTGCCTCATCAGCCGGTGGGTGTTGAAGGTGAGGAAGGCCGAGGCGGCGAGCCGGTCGCCGTCGAACCCGGCGACCATGTGCGCCCTGCCCTCGGACAGCGCCGAGTAGTGCCGTTCGGCCTCGAGGACGACGTCGGTACGGGTCACCGGCGCGACGAAGCCGACGGCGCCGCCCGCGTTGGTGACGTCGGTCCACAGGGAGACGAGCTGTTCCCGCAGACCGGGGGTGAGCTCGGGGTCGAGGGTGAAGCGCAGTGCCATGGCGCACACCCTAGGCACCGGGGCTGACGGCATTCGACGGGCGTCCGGACGCCGGACGACATCGGGGTGAAGGCGAAGCCTCGGTACGCCGGGGCGCGCGAGGGTACGCCGGGGCGCGCCGCCGACACGCGGCGACGCACCCCCGGTTCCGTCCCGCGGGCGGTCTCACACGCGCATCGGCTGCGGCGACTCGCGGCGCGCCGCGTCGGGACCGGGGTACTCGCGGATGATCTCGTACCGGGTGTTGCGCTCGACGGGGCGGAAGCCCGCGTCCTGGATGAGCTCCAGCAGGTCGTCCCGGGTGAGCTTGTTGGGCGTCCCGTAGTTGTCGGCGTCGTGCGTGATCTTGTACTCGACGACCGAGCCGTCCATGTCGTCCGCGCCGTGCTGCAGCGCCAGCTGGGCGGTCTGCACGCCGTGCATGACCCAGAACACCTTCACGTGCGGCACGTTGTCGAACAGCAGCCGGGAGACCGCGAAGGTCTTCAGCGCCTCGGCGCCGCTGGCCATCGTGGTGCGCGCCTGGAGGGTGTTGCGGACCTTGCCGTCCTTCAGGTCCACGAAGTCGTGCTGGTAGCGCAGCGGGATGAAGACCTGGAAGCCGCCGGTCTCGTCCTGCAGTTCGCGCAGCCGCAGCACGTGGTCCACCCGGTGCCGGGGCTCCTCGATGTGCCCGTACAGCATGGTGCACGGGGTCTTGAGGCCCTTCTCGTGCGCCAGGCGGTGGATGCGCGACCAGTCCTCCCAGTGGGTGCGGTGGTCGACGATGTGCTGCCGCACCTCCCAGTCGAAGATCTCGGCGCCGCCACCGGTCAGCGACTCCAGGCCGGCCTCGATGAGCTCGTCCAGGATCTCGCTCGCGCTCATCCCGGAGATCGTCTCGAAGTGGTGGATCTCGGTGGCGGTGAACGCCTTCAGCGAGACGTGCGGCAGCGCCTCCTTGAGCGCCTTCAGCGAGCGCGGGTAGTAGCGCCACGGCAGCGTCGGGTGGAGGCCGTTGACGATGTGGAGCTCGGTGAGGTTGTCGCCCTCCATCTCCTTCGCCAGCCGGACGGCCTCCTCGATGCGCATCGTGTAGGCGTCCTTCTCCCCCGGCTTGCGCTGGAAGGAGCAGTAGGCGCAGGAGGCGGTGCAGACGTTGGTCATGTTGAGGTGGCGGTTGACGTTGAAGTGGACGACGTCGCCGTTCTTCCGCGTCCGCACGTGGTGGGCGAGACCGCCCAGCCAGGCCAGGTCGTCGGACTCGTAGAGGGCGATGCCGTCCTCGCGGGTCAGCCGCTCACCCGCGTAGACCTTCTCCTCCAGTTCGCGCTTGAGCCCCGCGTCCATCGTCCGCCTCGCCTTCACCATCCGAAATCGACCGTTCGACCTTACGCCTAGATGCTCTCGGGGAGTTCCCCGACCCGGTTCTCCCACTTCGTGGAGAGCACGACCGTGGTGCGGGTGCGGGCGACGCCCTTGGTTCCGGACAGCCGGCGGATCGTGTGCTCCAGGCCGTCCACGTCGGGGACCCGCACCTTGAGCATGTACGAATCGTCGCCGGCGATGAACCAGCAGTCCTCGATCTCGTCCAGGTCGCGCAGCCGGGTGGCCACGTCCTCGTGGTCGGCGGCGTCGCTGAGCTGCAGCCCCACCAGCGCGGTCACCCCGAGGCCGAGGGCCGCGGGGTGGATCGTGGCGCGGTAGCCGGTGATCACTCCGGCCTGCTCCAGCCGGTTGATCCGGTCGGTGACGCTCGGTCCGGACAGGCCCACCAGCCGGCCCAGCTCGGCGTACGAGGCCCGGCCGTTCTCACGGAGGGCCTGGATGAGCTGCCTGTCCACCGCGTCCATCAGACTGGACCCCTTCATTCATGCCACGACTGAGCTGTCAGGACAAGAATCTAAGGCATCCACGGGGATGTTCCCTGCGCATCAATCCGCGGCAGCCCCGTCGACCCCGGCCCCGGCGGCGCCCAGCTCGCCCTCCCAGCGCCGGTACAGCTTGTGCGGCACCTGTACGGCGTCCAGCACCCGGCCCGCGACGAAGTCCACCAGGTCCTGGATGTCCCTGGCCCCCGCGTAGAAGGCGGGCGAGGCCGGCAGCACCACGGCGCCCGCCTCGTCCAGCGCGACCAGGTGCCGCAGGGTCTGGCCGCCGAGCGGCGTCTCCCGTACGGCGACGACCAGCGGCCGCCGCTCCTTGAGGGTGACGCTCGCCACCCGCTGCAGCAGGTCCTTGGAGAGCCCGAGGGCGACGCCCGCCACGCAGGCCGTGCTCGCCGGCACGATCAGCATCCCCTTGACCGGGTACGAACCCGAGCTCGGCCCCGCCGCGAGGTCCCCGGCGGACCAGTACCGCACCCGGCTCAGATCGGTCTCGAACCGGTCGGGGGTGCCGTCCGCGCCGCGGGCCAGCCAGCGGGCCAGGTCCTCGCGCCAGTGGGCGTCCCGGAAGGGCGCCCCGGTCTCGTCCAGGACGGTGAGCCGGGCGGCCCGGCTGACCACCAGGTCCACCGCCTCACCGGCGTGCAGCAGCGCCCGCAGCACCGCCGCGGCGTACGGCGTCCCGGAGGCCCCGGAGACCCCGACCACCCACGGTGTCCCGCGCTCGCTGTCGTCCATGCCGCGAGCCTATCCGGCCACTCGTACAACCTTCCGGCCACCTCGCGGGTCCAGTTCTCGTTCACGTGCCGACCGAGGAGTACGTCATCAACGCCACGCGCAAGGGCATCGCCGCCTTCGGCTGTGCCGCCTTCATCGCCACCACCGCCGCCTGCGGCACCGCCGGCGACCTGAGCGCCGGTGCCAGGCTCCAGCGGGCGCTCGACCGCCTCGGCGAGCAGAAGGCCGTCACGGTGTCCGTGGGCTTCGACGGCAGCGAGCAGCGCATCTGGTCCGCGCTCAAGGGCTCGGACGGATTCACCCGGGCCGACGCGAGGATGCTCGCCGGTCTCGACGTCTCGCTGTCCGTGAGCGCCGCCCGGCCGCTGAAGGACCTCAAGGACGACAAGGACGTCAAGGACGACAAGGACGTCAAGGCGGAGGGCGCCTCGGTGGCGCTGCGGGTCTCGTTCGGCCGGGGCGAGGACCTGATGGAGATGCGCAGCCTGTCGGACGGGAAGACCTATCTGCGGGTGGACGTGCAGCAGTTCCTGTCGCTCGCGGACGATCTCGGCTCCGCGCAGAGCAAGGACGGCATGAAGGGCTTCCGCACGTTCCTCGACGCCGCGGACGACCTGCCCTCCTCCTACAGGTCGGTGAAGGACGCGCTCGGCGGCAAGTGGATCTCCGTCGACCCCGTGGCCTTCAAGGAGTTCTCCCGGAGCATGGCCGCGGCCGGCCCGGCCGGATCGCCGCTCCCGGACACCCCGGAGCTGGACGCCGGGACGCAGGAGCGGATCACCAAGGCGCTGCGCCGGGCCCTGGAGCGCAACGCGAAGATCACCGACGCCGGCACCAAGGACGGCGCCGACATCGTCAAGGTCACCGTCCCCGCGGGGAAGACGGCCGACGCGCTCGCCGACGCCCTGGAGCCGCTGGCGGACAAGCTGCCCGATGGGGTCTCGCCCTCCGACCTGAAGGACGTGCCCGACAAGGACGTCACCGTGGACGTGGCCGTCAAGGACGGCACGCTGTCGGCGATCAGCCTCGACCTCGACCAGTTCGACTCCGGTGACGAGATCCACGGCGCGCTGCCGCTGACCGTCGGCTTCGCCCCCGACGCGGCGCCCGTCGCCGCTCCGGCCGGCGCCACCCCGCTCGACCCGCAGGACGTCATGGGCGCCATGATGCAGTTGATGATGGGCGGAATGGACGAGTAGGCCCGGGAACCGCCACCGATGCCCTTGTCGTTGTCTACCGTGAGGGAAGCCTGGCCGGACAGGCGGGCGGTGGACAACCACGAGGGGGGACCTGTGGCGTACGAACCCGTCGCCGGCCATGACGCCGGCGACGCCCGGCGGCGCGTCCGCGGCAGCGCCGTACCGGGTCCCGGAGAGCGTGCGAAGACCGCCGCGGCGGTCATGTTCATCTGGGTGGGGCTGCTCTGGCTGATCGAGTGCGTCGACGTGCTGACCCATCACGCCCTCGACACCTTCGGCATCGTGCCGCAGCAGATCGGCGAGCTGCGCGACATCATCCCCGCCGCGTTCATCCACTTCGGCTTCGACCACGTGGCCGCCAACAGCCTGCCGCTGCTCGTGCTGGGCTTCCTCGCGGGGCTGCGCGGCATCGGCCGCCTGATGAGCGTGGTCTTCGTGATCATCATGACGAGCGGCGGCGGGGTCTGGCTGGTGGCCCCGCCGCACACCAACACCGCGGGTGCCTCCGGCGTCGTCTTCGGCCTGTTCGGCTACCTGCTGGTGCGCGGCTTCGTCGACCGGCGCCTGATCGACATCGCGGTCGGCCTGATCGTCGCGGTGGCGTACGGCTCGATCCTGTGGGGCGTCCTGCCCAGCGCGCAGGGGGTCTCCTGGCAGGGCCACCTCTTCGGCCTCGTCGGCGGCGTCGTGGGCGCGTTCCTCTTCCGGGACCGCCCCGCCGACGGGTTGATCAGATGACGCCGTAGGATCCCGGGAACGAAGCGACGGGGGGCGGTTCTCCATGGCCGATTTCAGCAAGCACGAGGACGTACCACCGCGGGACACGGCACCGCCCGTGCCGCCGCAGGGTCAGGCGCAGGGTCCCCAGGCCGTGCCGCCGCCCCCGTACCGGCCGCCCGCCCCGCCGCCGCCCCCGTACGGCTACGCGCACGGGCCGCTGCCGTACCCGCCCCCGCCGATGCGGCCGCCCACCACGCCGGCCATGTGGGCCCACCTGGGCGCGCTGCTCACCCTCGTGGCGGGCACCAGTGTCACCTGCCTCGGCTGGGCGCTGGCCTGGGTGGCCCCGCTGATCGTCCGTTCCCAGCAGCAGAACAAGCACGACCCCTTCATCCGGCACCACGCCGCCCAGGGGATCAACTACGGCATCACCACGGCCATCGTGGGCCTGCTGGCCATCGCCGGTTACGCCGGCGGCATCGCCGGCCTGATCGCGTACGACGACGGCGGACCGGGCTGGCTGCCCGCCGTGGGCTTCGGCCTGCTGGCCCTGGCCGTGCTGCACCTGCTGGCCGGGCTGGTCCTCTGCATCGTCGGCAGCACCAAGGCCAACACCGGCCAGTGGTGGAGCTACCCGAAGTTCTTCGCCCTGCCGTTCGTGCGCGGCTGAGCGGTCGCGGCCGACCGCGGCCCGGGCGTCAGACGCCCAGGCCGCGCACCGCGAGGTCCAGCAGGGCGCAGAGGAACAGCGCCATGCCGATGAAGCCGTTGACCGTGAAGAACGCCCGGTTGAGCCTGCTGAGGTCGCCCGGCTTCACGATGCTGTGCTCGTAGACGAAGGCGCCGCCCACGATCAGCATGCCGACCCACCAGAAGGCCCCGGCGCCGACCGCGAGTCCGTACCAGACGAGCAGCGCGGTCGTCACCGCATGGCTCACCCGCGCCCCGTACAGCGCGCCGTCGACGCCGAAGCGGGCCGGCACCGAGCGCACCCCGTGGGCGCGGTCGGCCGCGACGTCCTGGCAGGCGAAGATCAGGTCGAAGCCGCCGATCCACACCCCCACCGCGAGGCCGAGGATCACCGCGTCCCACGACCAGGAGCCGGAGACCGCGAGCCAGGCGCCGACCGGGCCCATGGCCTGGGCGAGGCCGAGGATGGCGTGCGGGTAGTCCGTGAACCGCTTGCCGTACGGGTAGACCACCATCGGGACCACCGCGATCGGCGCCAGCGCCAGGCACAGCGGGTTGAGCAGCGCCGCGGCACCCAGGAAGAACACCACGGCGATCAGCGCGCCGGTCCACGCCGAGCGCACCGAGACGGCGCCGGTGACCAGTTCGCGTCCCGCGGTGCGGGGGTTGCGGGCGTCGATCTCGCGGTCGATGATCCGGTTGCAGGCCATCGCGAAGGTGCGCAGGCCCACCATGGCGACCGTGATGAGGAAGAGCTGCCACCAGTGCACGGACCGGTCCTCGGCGAACATCGCGCTGAGCGCGGCGATGTAGGCGAAGGGCAGCGCGAAGACCGAGTGCTCGATCATCACCAGCCGCAGGAACGCCCGGACCTTGCCGTCCGGACGGGGAGAGGGTCCGAAGAGATCCGGGGTCGCGGATTCGGCGCTCACAGGCCGTACTCCTTCCAGCGGCGGTCGACCTTCGCGGCGGTCTCCGGGTCGGAGAGCACCATCTCGGGCCAGCCGCCGTCGCGGGTGTAGCCCTCCTCGGGCAGCTTCCGGGTCGCGTCGATGCCCGCCTTGCCACCCCAGAACTGCTGGTACGAGGAGTGGTCGAGGTGGTCCACGGGACCCTCGACGACCGACAGGTCGCGGGCGTAGTCGGTGTTGCCCAGCGCCCGCCAGGCGACCTCGTGCAGGTCGTGCACGTCGCAGTCGGCGTCGACCACGACGATCAGCTTGGTCAGCGACATCATGTGCGCGCCCCAGATGGCGTGCATGACCTTCTGGGCGTGCTTGGGGTACTTCTTGTCGATCGAGACGATCGCGCAGTTGTGGAAGCCGCCCGCCTCCGGCAGGTGGTAGTCCACGATGTCCGGCACGATGACCTTCAGCAGCGGCAGGAAGAAGCGCTCGGTCGCGCGGCCCAGCGGGCCGTCCTCGGTCGGCGGCCGGCCCACCACGATGGACTGCAGCAGCGGGCGCCTGCGCATCGTCACGCAGTCGATGGTCAGGGCCGGGAAGGGCTCCTGCGGGGTGTAGAAGCCCGTGTGGTCGCCGAACGGCCCCTCGGGCAGCATCTTCCCGGGCTCCAGCCAGCCCTCCAGGACCACCTCCGCCTGGGCGGGCACCTGGAGCGGCACGGTCTTGCAGTCGACCATCTCGATGCGCCTGCCCCCGACGAAGCCGGCGAGGAGATACTCGTCGATGTCGCCCGGCAGCGGCGCGGTGGAGGCGTACGTCACGGCGGGCGGGCAGCCGAACGCGATGGCCACCGGCAGGCGTTCGCCGCGCCGCTGGGCCACCTGGTAGTGGTTGCGGCTGTCCTTGTGGATCTGCCAGTGCATGCCGATGGTGCGGCGGTCGTGCCGCTGCAGCCGGTACAGGCCCAAGTTGCGCACGCCGGTCTCGGGGTCCTTGGTGTGCGTCAGGCCGAGGTTGAAGAAGGAGCCGCCGTCCTCGGGCCAGGTGAACAGCGCGGGCAGCGCGTCCAGGTCGACGTCGTCGCCGGTGAGCACGACCTCCTGGACGGGGGCGTCCTTCACCTTCTTCGGCGGTACGTGCGTCATCCCGGCGAGCTTGCCGAAGGCCTCGCGCACGCCCACGAAGCCGTGCGGCAGCTCCGGCTTGAGCAGCCCGCCGATGCGGTCGCCGATGTCGGCGTAGGACGTCAGGCCGAGCGCCTTCAGCAGCCGCCGGTCGGTGCCGTAGACGTTCATCGCCAGGGGCATCGAGGAGCCCTTGACGTTCTCGAACAGCAGCGCCGGGCCGCCCGCCTTGTTGACGCGGTCGACGATCTCACCGACCTCCAGGTACGGGTCGACCTCTGCCTTGACGCGCTTGAGGTCCCCCTCCTTCTCCAGGGCCCTCAGCAGCGAGCGAAGATCGTCGTAAGCCATGCGGTCCAGTATCCGGCACGCACTACCCTGTACCCGTCACCGGGGCCCTGCCGCGCCCCGCCGCCGCTGCCTGGGGGGCACCTCCGCGATGATCCGGTACATCCCGTTCCTGCTGGTGCTGGCGTTGTGGATCTACGCCTTCATCGACTGCCTCAACACGCCCGAGGAGCAGGTACGCGGCCTCCCCAAGGTCGTCTGGGTCATCGTCATCCTGCTCTTCGGCGAGGTGCTGATCGGCCCGATCGCCTGGCTGGTGGCCGGCAAGCACCGCACGGCCCCGGCGGGCGGGAGCACGCCCGCGGAATGGCACCGCAACCACCGCACGCAGTGGGTCGCGCCGGACGACAACCCGGAGTTCCTGCACTCGCTGCGCGAGGAGAACAAGAAGGACGAGCAGCTGCTCAAGAGCTGGGAGGCCGATCTGCGGCGCCGCGAGGAGGAGCTGCGGCAGCGCGAGAGCGGCTCCGGCGACGGCCAGGACAACCAGCCGCGCGGCTGATCCTGCGGGACACTGGGCGTCATGGACGACGCGCGGACAATGCTGGCGACGGCCGTCGCGGAGGCCCGAGCGGGCCTCGCGGAGGGCGGTGTCCCGATCGGGGCGGCGCTGTACGGCCCGGACGGCCGCACGGTGCTGGGTCGCGGCCGCAACCGCCGTGTGCAGGACGGCGACCCGTCCATGCACGGCGAGACGGCGGCGTTCCGCGCCGCCGGGCGGCAGCGCACCTACCGCGGCACGACGATGGTGACGACGCTGTCGCCGTGCTGGTACTGCAGCGGCCTGGTCCGGCAGTTCGGGATCTCCCGGGTGGTCGTCGGCGAGGCCCGCACCTTCCACGGCGGCCACGACTGGCTGGCGGAGCACGGGGTGGAGATCGTGCTGCTGGACGACCCGGAGTGCGTCGCCCTGATGACGGACTTCGTCGCGGCCCGTCCCGACCTGTGGAACGAGGACATCGGCGCGTGATCCCCACCATCGACCTCGGGCCCTGGCTCACCGGCGACGCCGCCGCCCGGGCCCGCATCGCCGCCACCGTGGACGAGGCACTGTGCTCGGCCGGCTTCCTGCTGGTCACCGGGCACGGCGTCGACCCGGGACTGCGCGCCGCGATCCGGGAGGCCGCCCTCGGCTTCTTCCGGCTGCCCGCCGCCGTCAAGGAGCCGTACGCGGTGCGGGTGGGCGGCCGGGGCTGGCTGGGCCCCGGCGCGGAGGCCAACGGCTACGCGGAGGGCACGGCCACCCCTCCGGACCTGAAGGAGTCCTGGTCCTTCGCCGCCGAGGAGCCGAGCGGCGACCCGGCGGTGGACGCCGAGTGGTTCCTGCCCAACGTCTGGCCGGCCGAGGCGCCGGGGCTGCGGCCGCTGGTGAGCGCGTACGTGGCGCGGATGCGCGGACTCTCCGACCACCTGCTGGAGCTGCTGGCCGCCGCGCTGGGCGGCCCCGGGGACCTGTTCACCCGGCACACCCGCCATCCCACCTGGGGCTTCAACATCAACTGGTACCCGGGCACCAACGTGGTCGGGCCGCCGGAGCCGGGCCAGTTCAGGATCGGCCCGCACACCGACTTCGGCACGGTCACGGTGCTCGACCGCCAGCGGGGCAGGGGCGGTCTCCAGGTCCACACCGAGGAGGACGGCTGGCAGGACGCGCCCTGGGAACCGGACTCCTTCACCGTCAACATCGGGGACCTGATGGCCCGCTGGACCGGCGACCGCTGGCGTTCCGGACGGCACCGCGTGCTGCCCCCGCCGGCCGACGCCCCGGCGGAGGAGCTGATGTCGCTGGTGTGGTTCTACGAGTGCGATCCGGGAACCCGCGTCACGCCGCTGCCCGCGCCCGTGGGCAGGCACGCGTACGAGCCGGTGGACTCGCACGCGTACCTGCGGGCGAAGCTGGACGCTATCGGCCTGGGCTGAACCCCGGCCGGTGGGCTCAGACGCCGGCGTAGGAGTGCTTGCCGGTGATGAAGATGTTCACGCCGTAGTAGTTGAACAGGAAGCAGGCGAAGGCGAGCAGCGCCAGGTAGGCGGCCTTGCGGCCCTTCCAGCCGGCGGTGGCCCGGGCGTGCAGGTAGGCCGCGTAGACCACCCAGGTGATGAAGGACCAGGTCTCCTTGGGGTCCCAGCCCCAGTAGCGGCCCCAGGCCGCCTCGGCCCAGATCGCACCGGCGATGATCGTGAACGTCCACAGCGGGAAGACCATGGCGTTCACGCGGTACGCGAACTTGTCCAGGCTCGCGGCCGACGGCAGGCGGTACATGATGTTCGCCCAGGCGCCCTCGTTGCTGCCGCCCGGGGCCGCGAGGCCGGTCTCGTAGCGGTCGCGGAAGAGGTAGAGCACATTGGAGACCGCGCCCAGGTAGAGCACCGCGCCGGAGATGATGGCGCAGGAGACGTGGATCCAGAGCCAGTACGAGTGCAGGGCCGGGACCAGCTGGTCGCTGTCGGTGTAGAGGACCGAGACGGCGAGGCCGAGGTCGAGCAGCACCGAGGTGGTCAGGAAGAGCCCGATCCAGCGCACCTTCTTGCCCAGCAGGAGCAGCACCAGGTAGGCGGTGACCGCCGTGGCGCCGAAGGTGGTGGAGAACTCGTACATGTTGCCCCAGGGGGCGCGCTGCACCGAGACCGCGCGGGACACGACGCCGCCCACGTGCAGCGCCCACGCCAGCACGGTCAGGGACACCGCGATGCGGCCGTAGAGGTCGCCCTGCTCGGTGTCGCCTGCCGCGCCGGGACCGTCGGCGATGCCGCGGTCACTGGCGGAGGCCCGGGTGACGACCTCGGGCCGCGTCAGGGTGGCGGTGCCGCCGCCCTGCTTCACGGTCACGGTGACCGCGGGCGCGGACCCGGCGGCGGGGGCGAGCGCGGCGGAGGTCCTGGCGACCTTGCTGCGGCTGCCGAAGACCCACTCCGCGATGTGCGCGAGGAAGGCCAGCGTGTAGACCGCCATCGCCGAGTAGATCAGTAGGTTGCTGATGTGGGCGACGTTCTCGTTGACCGCGGCAGCGGTGGTCACGCGCGCGCTCCTTCGTCGTGGGGCAGGGGATCTTCTGAGGGTTCGGGGTCCACCGCGGGCAGCGGCGGGGCCGTGGCCGTGAGGCCGGCGGCGAGTTCGCCCAGTTCGTCGGCGATCCGCGCCGACTCGCTGCGGCCGAGTCCGGCCAGCTCGACGACGGTGGTGCCGTCGTCGCCGCGTACCGCGCGCACCCAGACCCGGCGGCGCTGGATGAACAGCGAGCCGGCCAGCCCGGCGATCGCGGCCACGGCGCTGATCAGCGCCCAGCCGTTGCCGACCTGGTGGGAGACCTGGAAGGTGGCCCAGGTCTTGACGCCGTCGAAGGTGAGCGAGCCGTCGCCGTCGGGCAGCGCGAGGCTGTCGCCCGGCCGCAGCATGTCGTTGAGGATCTCGCCGTCGGCGTCCTTGTACTGCTTCATCTTCTTCGTGTCGAGCTGGTACACGTTCTGCGGCAGACCGGCGTCCACGCCCAGGTCGCCGTGGTAGGCGGTCAGGACCAGCACCGGGTAGTCCAGAGCGGGGAAGGTCGAGTGCGGCCCCTGCCGCGCGTCCAGCGCGAAGGTCGGTGTGAACAGACCCTGGAACGCGTACTGCGTCTTCCTGCCGGCGTGGTCGCGGACGTCCATCGCCTTGATCACGCCAGGCGAGGTCTGGTTGCCGTCCCGCGGCAGGAACGGGACCGGGCCCTGGAAGACGACGTTGCCCTGCCCGTCCTTGACGGTGACGACGGGCGCGTAGCCGTGGCCGATCAGGTAGACCTTGGAGCTGCCCACCTCCAGCGGCTCGTTGACCTCGATGGCGGACTTCGTCTGCTTGCCGCCCGGGCTCGTCCAGTAGCGGATGTTGGCGCGGAAGGTGCGCGGGGTGCCCTTCTGGGGGCCGCTGCGCGCGTACGAGGCGTTGAAGCCGTCCAGCTTGAAGCCGAAGGTGTCCAGGTCGTCCGCGCTGTAGAAGGTGCCCGGCTTGAAGTCGTCGTACTGGGTCAGCGTGTTGTTGAAGCCGTCGCCCTCGACGATCAGCTTGCCGCCCTCGGCCTTGAACAGCCCGCCCACCGCGAAGGAGATCAGCAGCCCGAACAGGGCGACGTGGAACAGCAGGTTGCCGGCCTCGCGCAGGAAGCCCTTCTCCGACGCGACCGCCGAACCGACGGTCTGGGTGCGGAAGCGGCGGCCGCGCAGCAGGCGCTGCGCGGAGGCGAGCACGGCCTCCGGCTCGGCCTCGGTGCGCCAGGTCGCGTACGCCGGGAGCCGGGTGAGGTGGCGCGGCGCCGCCGGTGGCTTGGCGCGGAGCTGGCCGACGAACTGCCAGCTGCGCGGGACGATGCAGCCGGCGAGCGAGACGAACAGCAGGATGTAGATCGCCGAGAACCACACCGAGCTGTAGACGTTGAACAGCCCGAGCTTCTCGTACAGCGGCGCCACCGTGGTGTGGGCGTCCTTGAAGTTCTGCGCCTTGATCTCGTCGACGCTCGTCTGCGGCACCAGCGAACCGGGGACGGCGGCCAGCGACAGCAGGAAGAGCAGGATCAGCGCCACCCGCATCGAGGTGAGCTGACGCCACGTCCAGCGCACCCAGCCCCCGGCCTCGCGGCCGGTCCAGGCGAGCGCGCCGGCCGTGCCCGGCTTGCGGACGCCGCCGAAGGAGCCGGGGACGGCCTGGCCGAGGTCCTCGACGGGCGCTGTCGACAACTGTGCGCCGGCCGCGCCGAGGTCGGCACCGGTGTCCGCCGCCGCGCCGGGGGGTGCCCCCGCGGTGTCTTTGGAGCTCATGGATCAGATCCCTGGAGTGAAGCCGGACGACCAGATCTGCATCTGGTAGACGATGTGGTCCCACACGCCGGTGACGAGCAGCAGGCCCACGGCGACGAGCATGCCACCGCCGATCCGCATCACCCACACGTAGTGGCGCTTGACCCAGCCGAAGGCGCCGAGCGCGCGGCGGAAGGCGACGGCCGCCACGATGAACGGCAGGCCGAGGCCGAGGCAGTAGACGGCGGTGAGCAGCGCGCCGCGGCCCGCGCTGGCCTCGTTGAAGGCGAGCGCGTTGACGGCGGCCAGGGTCGGGCCGATGCACGGGGTCCAGCCGATGCCGAAGAGCAGGCCGAGCAGCGGCGCCCCCACCAGGCCCATCGTGGGCCTGCGGTGGAAGCGGAACTCGCGCTGGGTGATGCCGCCCACCAGGCCCATGAAGGCCAGGCCCATGACGATGGTGAGCGCGCCGAGCACCTTGCTGATGACCGCCCTGTGCTCCTGCAGCGTCCAGCCGAAGTTGCCGAACAGCGCGCCGCCGGAGACGAACACGGCGGTGAAGCCGAGGACGAACAGCGAGGCGCCCGCGAGCATCCGGCCGCGCCGGGCCTCGGCCAGGTCGGTGCCGGTGACGCCGGTCACGTACGACAGGTAGCCGGGGACGAGCGGCAGCACGCACGGCGAGAAGAACGAGACCAGGCCGCCGAGGAGCGCGATCGGCACGGCGGCGAGCAGGGCGCCGTTCAGCACGGTCTGGTTGGCACCGGCGGCGAGTGCGCTCACGTCACTTCTCCGCGATCACCGGGTCGAGGACCTCGTGCAGCTCGTCGGCGCTGAGTTCCTTCAGCGCGCGCACCGCGATCTTCCCCTGGCGGTCGATGATCAGCGTGGAGGGAATGGCCTGCGGGTTGACGCTGCCTTTGGGGAAGCGCAGCACCAGGTCGCCGGACGGGTCGTAGAAGCTCGGGAAGGGGATGGCGAACTCCTTCTCGAAGGCCTTGGCCTGCGCGGTCTGCAGATCCCGGGTGTTGATGCCGAGGAACTGCACGCCCTGGGACCCGGTCTCCTTCGCCACCTTCGCCAGGTGCGGCGCCTCGGCCCGGCAGGGCGGGCACCACGAGCCCCAGATGTTGAGGACGACGACCTTGCCCTTGTGGTCGGCGAGGCTCAGCGGGGCGCCCTCCACGGACTTCCCGCTCAGCTCCGGCGCGGCCACCCGGTGCCCCGGCTCGACCGTGGAGATCTCACCCGTCCCGCCGACGTAGTTCGTCCCGGAGCCGGTGCCGTTGGAGGACGCGGTGGAGGTCGAGCAGGCCGTGACGGCCAGCGCGAACGCGGCTGCCCCGGCGAGTGCGGCGGCACCGCGGAGCGGACGGCGTCGGAGGGCGCGCGTAGGACTCATGTGAAAAGTTTCGCATGAGGCCGGGGGCGATCTTACGCACCCCCGACAGCTTTGCCGAAAGCGGCAAATGCCCCAAGTAAGCGACGGTTAATCGCGGCCCCGGCCAGGTGTGCGAACCGGTCGGATCGGACGCTCAGGAGAAGGAAGGGGAGACAGAGGGCGAAGGGGACTTGGAGGAACGTTCCTGCGCGAGGAATCGGCGCCAGCCGCCCGCCGGGCGCTGCCCCGGCCCGAGGGTGCGCAGCTTCGCCAGGACCGCCGGGTCCTGCGCGTCCAGCCAGTCCACGAACTGGCGGAACGACACCAGCCGCACGTCCCGGTGGTCGGCGATCCGCCGGAGCGCCTCCTCGACGGCGTCCATGTAGATCCCGCCGTTCCACTGTTCGAAGTGGTTGCCGATGAACAGCGGCGCCCGGTTGGTCTCGTACGCCCGGCTGAAGCCCGCCAGGTAGGCGTCTCGGGCCTGCCGCTGCCAGGCGGGGTAGCGGGCGGGGTTGCCCCGCGTGGAGTTCACCGACTGGTTGGCCAGCATGTTGTAGTCCATCGACAGCACCTCGAAGGAGCGGCCGGGGAAGGGGACCGCCTGCAGCGGCAGGTTCCACAGCCCGTGGCTCTTGCCCGGCCACACCTGCAGACCGCCCGGTCCGCTGGCGTCGTAGCGCCAGCCCAGGCGGGCGGCGGTGGGCAGCAGTGAACCCTGGCCCAGCAGGCAGGGCGTACGGCCGCCGACCAGTTCCTTGCGGTAGTCGAAGGGCAGCGGGGGCAGGTCGGTGAAGCCGGTGTGGGTTCGCCACTTCTCCACGAAGCCGACGGCCTGTTCGATCTCGCTGCGCCAGTCGGCCGGGCTCCAGCGGCCCACCGAGCCGGACCCCGCGCAGAAGTGGCCGTTGAAGTGCGTGCCGATCTCATGGCCCTCCAGCCAGGCCAGCCGCAGTTGCTCCAGGGTGACGCGGATGTGGGCGTCGGTGAGGTAGCCGATGTCGGAGGCGCCCACGGGATTGCGCGGCGGCTTGTAGAGCCGCTTCTTCGACTCGGGGAGCAGATAGACGCCGGAGAGGAAGAAGGTCATCTTCGCGTCGTGCTCGACCGCGAGCTTCCGGAACCGCTCGAAGAGCCCGTTGTCCAGTTCGCCCGCCCCGTCCCAGGAGAAGATCACGAACTGCGGCGGCTTCTCCCCCGGTTCCAGGCGCTCCACCACGGGCTGGTGCGGCTGCGGCCCGGTGTCGGCCGTGGAACCGTCACCTATCGTCCGCACCGACGGGGACGGGGAGGGCGACACCCGCGGGCTGCCCGCGGACGGCGTCGGCGACGGCGGGGACCCCCCGTTCGTGTGCCGGTCGCCGGGGCCCTCCCCGGCGCAGCCCGCCAGTCCGGCGGCGGCCGCTCCGGCCGCCAGGCCCAGTACTCCTCGTCGGCTGATGTCCCGCATTCCGCGCCCCAATCCCCGTGCCGTGCCTCGGCCCCATCGCGCTAGATGCCATGGCCGTCGGGCAGGTTCCTTCCCGGGGCGAGGAAATTCACCGCCTCGGAGCCCCGGATCGGGCCGGGCGGCGGCCGTCGCGGAGCGTGCGCGGTGGCGCCGGTCTCCGTGACCGGCGCCACCCGGGAACGGCTACGCGCCGAAGCCCTTGCTGCCGCCCTTGACCGGCTTCGCCCCGGCCAGCAGGTGCGCGGGGACCAGGTCGCGGGCGGGCTCGGTGTAGCCGACGGAGACGATCCGGTCGCCCTCGAACGTGAAGGACGTCAGGCTCGCCAGGGTGCACTGCCGCTTGCGCGGGTCGTGCCACAGGCGCCGCTGCTCGACGGCGCTGCGCACGATCCAGATCGGCAGCTGGTGGCTGACGCACACCGCCTCGTGGCCGCGCGCCGCGTCCCGGGCCGCCTCCAGCGCCGCCGTCATGCGGACGACCTGGTCCGCGTAGGGCTCGCCCCAGCTCGGCCGGAGCGGGTTGACCAGGTGCTTCCAGTTGGCGGGACGCTTGAGCGCGCCGTCGCCGACGCCGAAGGTCTTGCCCTGGAAGACGTTGTCGGCCTCGATCAGCCGCTCGTCGCGCGCGACGTCGAGGCCGAGGACGGCGGCGATCGGCGCCGCGGTCTCCTGGGCGCGCTCCAGCGGGGAGGCGACGACATGGCGGATGTCGCGGCCCGCGAGGTGCTCGGCGACCCGGTCGGCCATCTTCCGGCCCAGGTCGGACAGGTGGTAGCCGGGCAGACGCCCGTAGAGCACGCCGGTGGGGTTCTCGACCTCGCCGTGCCGCATCAGGTGGACGACCGTGATCTCGCTCATGCCGTGGCCTCCGCGGCGGCTCGGGCGGCGGCCGGCAGGGCCGCTGCGACGCGCTCGACGGCGGCGCCGTCGTGCGCCGACGACACGAACCACGACTCGAAGGCGGAGGGCGGCAGGTACACGCCCTGGGCGAGCATCGCGTGGAAGAAGGCGGTGAAGCGGAACGCCTCCTGCTGCCTGGCCTCGTCGTAGTTCGTCACCCGGTCCTCGGTGAAGAACACCGAGAACATGTTGCCCGCCGTCTGCAGGCGGTGCGCCACGCCCTCCTTGGCGAGCGCGGCGGTGACCAGGCCCGACACCTCCGCGGCGACGGAGTCGACGGTCTCGTACACCGCGTCGTCCAGCAGCCGCAGCTGGGCGAGGCCCGCGGCGGTGGCCACCGGGTTACCGGAGAGCGTGCCCGCCTGGTAGACCGGCCCGGCGGGCGCGAGGTGCGCCATCACGTCGGCACGGCCGCCGAACGCCGCGGCGGGGAAGCCGCCGCCCATCACCTTGCCGAAGGTCACCAGGTCGGGGCGCACGCCGTCGATGCCGTACCAGCCGGCCTTCGAGACGCGGAAGCCCGTCATGACCTCGTCGGAGATGTAGAGCGCGCCGTTGTCGCGGCAGAGGTCCGCCAGGCCCTGGTTGAAGCCCTCGGAAGGCGGCACGACGCCCATGTTGCCGGGCGACGCCTCGGTGATCACGCAGGCGATCTCGCCGGGGTGGGCGGCGAACGCGGCCCGTACCGCCCCCAGATCGTTGTAGGGGATCACGATCGTGTCGCCGGCCTGCGCGCCCGTCACCCCGGGGGTGTCCGGCAACCCGAACGTGGCAACACCGGAACCCGCGGCGGCCAGCAGGGCGTCCACATGACCGTGGTAACACCCCGCGAACTTGATCACCTTGGCCCGGCCCGTGAACCCGCGCGCCAGCCGGATCGCCGACATCGTGGCCTCGGTGCCGGAGGAGACCAGCCGTACCTGCTCCACCGGCGCGACGCGCGCCACGATCTCCTCGGCCAGTTCCACCTCGCCCTCACCGGGAGTGCCGAAGGACGTACCCCGCGCAACCGCCGCCTGCACGGCGGCGATCACCTCGGGGTGGGCGTGGCCGAGGATCATCGGCCCCCACGAGCAGACGAGGTCGACGTATTCGCGACCATCCGCGTCCTTCAGGTAGGGACCCGTTCCGGACACCATGAACCGGGGCGTACCGCCCACGGCACGAAAGGCGCGTACCGGGCTGTTCACCCCACCAGGGGTCACGGCGGCTGCTCGATCGAACAAGGTCTGAGAAACTGGCGCTTCGTAGGCGTACGGATAGCTCACAAGCACATGCTCTCAAATGCCGGGCGTTGCGCGACGAGGTATCGACCGTGCATCTGAGACGATGATCGGGTTGCGCGGTTGGGTCTGCGGATGGTCGGGTAGTGGAATGCAGCGCGGTGGCGAACGCGGTGACGTGGGCGACGGGTCGGAAGACCCGGGCGCGGAGCACGCCCGCCCCACCGGTCGGCGCCGCCGGCCGCCGAAAGAGCGCGACAGGGCCGTTGAGAAAAGCGGGAGCAGGGGTGGCCGAGTGGGGGTGACCTACAAGTACTTCGGCGCGCCCGACGGCGCCACCGCCGCTCGGGTCCCCATCTCGATGCGACCCGAGGAACTCGGCGGCGACGAGCTGGGTCAGGGCATGTACACCAAGGTCAAGCCGGAGACGATGGCCGCGATGGTGCTGACCGGGATCGAGGGCATACCCCCGGCGAAGGTCCCGCCGCTGGAACTCGTGGTGCTCCATCCCGACTACGCCGTCGTCAAACTGCCCCATTCCGTCGTCGAGCCGTTGCGCAAGGCCGACGAGGAGGCCCTCGGCGCCGCCGCCTTCATCTGGTCCACCGTCCCCGACCGCCGAGGACCGCGGGACGCGTTCATGATCTACAAGATGCTGCACGAGTGGCAGGACTTCGCCCAGCGCTGCCACGAGAGCGGGCACCAGCTGTACTGCCTGGTGTGGCCGTGACAGACGCCGGGCGAACGCGGGTTCACTGACGGTTACAGCACCACCACGACGACGCCGTTGTCGTAGCCGTTGTCGTAGCCGCCGTAACCTCCCCAGCCGTAACCTCCCCAGCCGTAGCCACAGCCGTTGTCGTCGTGGTGGTTGTAACGCCATCCGTAACCCCAGTCCCCGTAGCCCCTGCAGCCGTCCCCGTGGGTGACGACGGACTGGTGCGAGGCGGGGGCCGCCTGCTGCGGCGCCGCGCCGGCCGCGCCGGCTCCGACGAGGGCGAGGATCGGTGCCGCGAGTGCCGCCGCGGCGACCCGGCGGATGGTCATGCTCTGGACGTGCATTGTCGTTCCCCTTCGAGGTGCGGAACGTCGGCGCCGGTCGCGTGCGACCGTGCGCGGGTCGCACCGGCCGATGCGCATGGCACTGGTGCGACGGGGGCGTGTCCGGACCTCGGGTGCGGACACACCATCACAGACGTGAAATATCGGATGGGATGCGGCTCGCAGGAGTCGTCCTCTGACATGAACCCTAGGTTCCATTACTCCCCGCAGTCAATACATAGGGTGAAATCCCCTAATTTCGGACTCCATTCATGCGGTGGGAACTTCCCCGATCACGATGGGTGACCGAATCGGTGACGGTCCGCCGTCCACCGGTCACCCGTGGCGTCCACCCCGCGGGGCCGCTCGGACTCCGCCACCGAAGTGCGGTTGAGAGCGGTTCGCCGCTCGCCGCGGCCAACCCACCGGCACCGCACGGTCGTTGACCGAGCCGCCCGGGCCGCTCCACCGCGGCACTCCCGCCCCCGGCGCGGCCGGGATCGCCGAGGGCATGGCGCACGGACATACTGGACTACCGGCACCACAAGGGGCATGACCCACCCGGAGGCACCACGATGCCCGTGTACGAGATGCGTGCGGAGTACGACACCGAGAACGGCGGCCCGGCCGGCGACGGCCCGGTGCGGGCGTGGCACATGGTCGAGGACGGCGCCGCGACGGGGCTGTGCGGGCGGGAACTCTCCCCCGCCGGGGCCGTGCAGGCGGAGGACGTGTGGGGGACGCCGGCGGCGCAGCCCTTCTGCCACAGTTGCGGCGCGCTGTATCTGCGTCATACCGCTTGAGCCGGCGGAGCATAGTCGCCCGAACACTTGTACCGCATGCGGAACCCCGAAATTCCGGAGCGGGTGGAATCATGTGCGGATGCTGCTCACCGAGATCGACGCCGTCAATTGGAACGCCATTCCCACGCCGCGGCCGCGCCCTCGGACCGAGGACGCCCGGGACGGCCTGAGGGCACTCGCCGCCGCGCGCGACCTCGACGCGGTCGCCTCCGCGGTGGCGGCCCTGAGCAGCAGTTCCCTGCTGCGCGGACGCACCGGGGAGGTGCTTCCCGGCGCCGTCGTCGCGGCCCCGTTCCTGCTGGACATCGCCGAGCACGGCCATCCGCACGCACGGGAGTCGGCGGTCGTCCTGCTCGACCGCGCGATGCGGTCCGCGCCGCTCGCCGATTTCAGCCGCTTCCGCACGGCGGCCGGACATGACGCCCCGTTGTGCTGCGCGATAGCCGAACTGGTCCGCGCCCGCGGGGATTCCCTGGCGGAATGCGGGAGGTCCGGGAAATACCTCCTCAAAGCGAGCGACGCCCATTGGCGTTTCGGCATCCGGGAGGCCTCGGGCGCGTCCGGCGACGTCGTCGCCCTCGGCACCCTGCAGGGCGGGCTGCCCGCACCGTCCGCCGGCGGGGAACTGCACCACGACGGCGCGGTGACCGCGGTCGGCTCCGTGCGGGTCGAGTGCCCGCCCGTGGACGACACCGCCGAGGCCTGCCTGCGGCTGTCCGGCCTGCGGGCGGACGCAGCGGACGACGGCGGCCTGACCGGCGCCGTGCTCTACCCGGCGCCGGGCGGCGGCCATGGGCGCTGAGCGCGTGCCCGGCTGGGAGCCGGGCGCACCGGGGGTGCTGCGACTGCCGTCGGGGCGGCTGGTGCGCGGCCGGGGGCTGCGGCATCCGCTGCCGGCCGGGCCCGTCCCCACGTTCGGGCTGTATCTGCTGGGCCACGAGCCCCCGGCGGTGGCCTGGGAGAGCCGCTGGGTGCGCTGGCCGGACTTCCGGCTGCCGGCGGACCGCGCCGCCGCCCCGCAGACGCTGCGCGAGGCGTGGCGCCGGGCGGCAGGCGAGCGGGTGGAGGTCGCCTGCCACGGCGGGGTCGGCCGTACGGGCACGGCCCTGGCGTGCCTGGCGGTGCTGGACGGGGTGCCGTCCGGCGAGGCCGTCGCCTACGTGCGCGAGCACTACGCCCGGCGCGCGGTGGAGACGCCCTGGCAGCGCCGCTATGTGTCGCGCTTCGGCTGAAGGTGCGGGGCGTACGCCCTGACCGCCTCCCTCAGCTGCCGCAGCGACGGGTTGACCATGGGCCGTCCCGCCACGGTGACGGTCGGCACGGTCTCGTTCCCGTCCGCCACGGAGCGCACGAAGGCGGCGGCGTCCGGATCGCGCCAGATGTTGACCTTGGTGTGGCGCAGCCGTGCGAACCGCAGCTGTGCGCGCAGCTTCATGCAGAAGGTGCAGCCGGGCCGCCAGTAGACGACGATGCCGCCCTCGTCCGTGTGCGTGTCGCTCATGCTCCCCCGATCGGCAGACGTGGCAGCCGTGTCCCGTGCAGCCACGGGTGGAAGACCAGCTCCTCCAGCGGCCGGCCGGTGTGCTCCTGGGCCAGGGCGGTGAACTGCCCGGTGGTCACGGTGCCATGGCGGTGGGCGGCGGTCCAGGCCCGCAGCAGCCGGAAGAACGCCGGATCGCCCATGACCGTGCGCAGCGCGTGCAGCGTGAGCGCGCCGCGCTTGTACACCCGGTCGTCGAACATGCGCCGGACGCCCGGGTCGGCGAGCCGCAGGTCCTGGGGCTGGGCGGCGAGCTTGGCGTGGGCGCGGGCCGCGCTGCGGGCGGCGGTCGTCTCCCCGCAGGACTCCGCCCACAGCCACTCGGCGTACGCGGCGAAGCCCTCGTTGAGCCAGATGTGCCGCCAGTCGGCGAGGGCGAGGCTGTTGCCGAACCACTGGTGGGCCAGTTCGTGGGCGACGAGGCGTTCGCCGCCGCGGCGGCCGTCCAGGTGGTTGCGGCCGAAGACGGAGACCCCGTGCGCCTCGACGGGCACCTCGAGCTCCTCGTCGACCACGACGACCGCGTACTCGCCGAAGGGGTAGGGCCCGAAGAACTCGGTGAACGCCTCCACCATCCGCGGCTGTCGTCCGAAGTCGTGGGCGAAGTCGGCGGTCAGGCGCGGCGGTACGGCGGCGGGCTGGGGCAGTGGGCCGCCGAGGTGGTCGATCAGCTCGTACTGGCCGATCTGCACGGTCGCCAGATACGGCGGCATCGGCTGCGGCTGGTCGTACACCCAGGTCGTCGTGGAGGCGCCCACCCGGTACGACTCCAGGCTGCCGTTGGCGACGACCGTGTACGGCGAGGGCGCGGTCACCGTGATCCGGTAGCCCGCCCGGTCGCCGAGGTGGTCGTTGCAGGGGAACCAGGAGGGCGCGCCGATCGGCTGGCTGGCGACGAGGGCGCCGTCCTCCAGCTGCTCCCAGCCCAGCTCCCCCCAGTCGCGGGAGCGGACGGGCCTCGGGTTGCCGACGTAGCGGACCTCCACCGCGAACGGGCCCTCGGGCAGCGCCTTCGCGGGCCTCACGCGGAGCTTGCCCGCGCGGTGGGTGTAGCGGGCGGGGCGGCCGTCGACGAGGACCCGGTCGAGGCGGAAGGCGCCCAGGTCGAGGCTGAACGCGGACAGGGCCCGGTCCGCCACCGCGGAGATCCGGGCCCGGCCCGACAGGCGGTTGGCCGCCGGGCGGTAGTCGAGTTCCAGGTCGTAGTGGGTGACCCGGTAGCCGCCGTTGCCGTGCTCGGGGAAGTAGGAGTCCGCGGACACCTCCGCCCCGGGCGTGGCGGGGACGGCGGCCCCGCCACGCACGCGCTTGCCGCTGCTCACCCTGTGCGGGCCCCCTCTGTGTGCCAGGCGGAGATCGGGTTGCCGAGCCAGCGGGTGCCCCCGGGCACGTCCTCGCCCCGCATGACGAGCGAGGCCGGGCCGATCGCGCTGCGGGCCCCGACCGTCGCGCCGGGCAGCACGATGCCGTGCGGGCCCAGACTCGCGCCCGCGCCGAGTACGACCTCGTCCATCCGCAAGATCCGATCGTGGAACAGGTGTGTCTGTACCACGCAGCCGCGGCCGACGGTCGCGCCGTCCCCGACCCGGACCAGGTCCGCCTCCGGCAGCCAGTACGTCTCGCACCATACGCCGCGCCCGATCCGCGCCCCCAGGCACCTCAGCCACAGGTTCATCAGCGGGGTGCCGCCGACCGCGCCGACCAGCCACGGCACGGCCAGCACCTCGACGAAGGTGTCGGCCAGTTCGTTGCGCCACACGAACGAGCTCCACAGCGGCCGTTCGCCCGCCCGCACCCGCCCCACCAGCAGCCACTTCATCACGACGGCCACCGCGCAGGCGGCCGCACCGGCGCCCGCGAGCAGCGCCCCGCCGGCGGCGAGCGCCACCGGCACCCCGTACCGGCCCGCCACCGCCGCGTACCCGGCGAGCACCAGCACCACCAGCGCGACCGCGCACATCACAGGAACGACCCGGCACAGCTCGACGGCCGCGCGGGCCAGCACGAGCCGCCGGGGCGGCGCGAAGGTGCGGCTGCGGTCGCCCTCCTCGGGGACCCGGGGCAGCTTCATCGGCGGCATGCCGAGGTAGGAGCTGCCCGCTTTGGCGCCCTTGGGCGTCGACGAGAGCACGCCGACCAGGCCGTTCTTCGGCACCGAGCGGCCGGGGGCGGTCATGCCGGAGTTGCCGAGGAAGGCCTTCTTGCCGATCCGGGCCTCCGCGATGCGCATCCGGCCGCCGCCGAGCTCGTAGCTGCCGACCATGGTGTCGTCGGCGAGGAAGGCCCCGTCGCCGACGGTGGTCATCGTGGGCAGTGCCAGCACGGTGGACGCCTCCACCCGGCGGCCGACCTTCATGCCGAGCGCCCGCAGCCACACGGGCGTGAGCAGGCTGGCGTAGAACGGGAACAGATGGGCGCGGGCCCGGTCCATGAGCCGGGCCGTCGTCCACGCCTGCCAGGCGACGCGGCCGTGCACGGGGTGGTGGCCCTCGCGCAGCCCGACGCCCAGCAGCCGCACCCCGGCCAGCGCCAGCAGCGCGTACGTCAGCAGCCAGGCGAGCGCGGCCAGGGGGACGGCGGTGAGCGCGGCGGACAGCGGCGCGGCACCGGCGTCGCGCAGGAAGCGGGCCGCCACCAGCAGGGCGGGCAGCGCCGACACCGCGGGCAGCAGGTCCAGGGCGAAGGCGGTCGCCTCGTACGCCGCCGCCCAGCGCAGCCGCCGCGGCGGCCGTGAGTCGGCGCCGCGGTGCGGGGCCTTGCCCCTGCGGACGGCGGGCACACCGCCCCAGCGCTGCCCCGCCCGGACCGCGCCGACCACGGCGGAGCCGGGGGCGATCTCGGCGCGTTTGCCGATCCGGGCGCCGGGCAGGAGGGTGCTGCGCGACCCGACCGTGGCGCCCGCCCCGACGCGGATCTTGCCGATGTGCAGCAGGTCGCCGTCGAGCCAGTGCCCGGACAGGTCGACCTCGGGCTCGACCGCGCTGCCCTTGCCGAGCTTGAGCATGCCGGTGACCGGCGGCGGCGCGTGGAGGTCGGCGCCGTCGCCGACCTTGGCGCCCAGCGCGCGGGCGTAGTGGCTCAGCCAGGCGCCGGTGAGGTTGCCGGCGCCGCTGACGTGCGCCAGGCGTTCGGCGGCCCACAGGCGCAGGTGCACCGCCCCGCCGCGCGGATAGGTGCCGGGACGCACCCCGCGCAGCAGCAGCCGTGCGCCGCCCGCCGAGACGGCGACCCGTCCGGCGGGGCTGATGAGCAGCGCCCAGCCGGCCAGCACCCACCACCAGGAGACGGCCGGTACCCAGGGGAAGGCGCCGAGGAGGAGCAGCGTGTTGCCGATGGCGGCCGCCACGACGCCCCAGCGCAGTCCGGCCAGGACGAGCAGCGGCGGCATCAGCGCCAGCTGGACCGCCGCGGCACGCCGGGGCACCGGCCGTACCGGACGCGCGGCGGCGCGGCGGGCGGCGGCCTCGTCCAGGCGGGCGGCGAGCGCCCCCAGGGTGGGGTGCTGGTAGACGTCGCCGACGGCGGCCGCGGGGTAGCGGCCGCGCAGCTGGGAGACGAGGCGGGCGGCCGTGAGGCTCCCTCCGCCGAGCGCGAAGAAGTCGGCCTCGGGCCCGGTCACCGGAGCGCCGAGGAGCTCCCTCCACAGCCCGGCGAGCAGCCCCTCGGTGCCGGCGAGCTCCACGGCGGGCGTTTCGGGACCGGGCAGCGGCCAGGGCAGCGCGTCCCGGTCGACCTTGCCCGAGGTCCGGGTCGGCAGGGTGCCGACGACCGCGACCAGCGGCACGAGGGCGGCGGGCAGCGCCTCGCGGAGCCGGGCGAGCGCGTCGGCCTGGTCGAAGTCCTCGGTCACCGCGACGTAGCCGACCAGGATCTGGTTGCCGCCCTTGGTGGTGCGTACGGCGGCGGCAGCGCCGGCGACGGCGGGCAGCGCCTGCAGGGCGGCGTCGATCTCGCCCAGTTCGATGCGGCGGCCGCCGAGCTTGACCTGCTCGTCGGCGCGGCCGACGAAGACCAGGCCCTCCGGGTCCGCGCGGACCAGGTCGCCGCTGCGGTAGGCGCGGTCCCAGCCGAGGGCGGGCAGCGGGGCGTACTTCTCGGCGTCCTTGGCGGGGTCCAGGTAGCGGGCGAGGCCGACCCCGCCGATGACCAGCTCGCCGGTCGCGCCCATGGACAGCGGTTCGCCGTGGGCGTCCACCACGGCCAGCTCCCAGCCGTCCAGGGGCAGCCCGATGCGGACCGGGCCCTCGCCGGTGAGCTGGGCGGCGCAGGCGACGACGGTGGCCTCGGTCGGGCCGTAGGTGTTCCACACCTCGCGGCCCTCGACGGCCATGCGCTCGGCGAGTTCGGGCGGGCAGGCCTCCCCGCCGAAGATCAGCAGGCGAACGTCGTCCAGCGCCTCCACGGGCCACAGCGCGGCCAGGGTGGGGACGGTGGACACGGCGGTGATGCCCTGCTCGACCAGCCACGGGCCGAGGTCCAGGCCGGTGCGCACGAGGGAGCGCGGCGCGGGCACCAGGCAGGCTCCGTGCCGCCACGCCAGCCACATCTCCTCGCAGGAGGCGTCGAACGCCACCGACAGCCCGGCCAGCACCCTGTCGCCGGGTCCGAGCGGCTCGTCCGCGAGGAACAGACGCGCCTCGGCGTCGACGAACGCGGCGGCCGAACGGTGGGTGACGGCGACGCCCTTCGGCCTGCCGGTGGAACCGGAGGTGAAGATGATCCACGCGTCGTCGTCCGGCCCGGGACGGCGGCCCGCGGTGCCGCGGGGCCCTGCCCACGCGGTGATCGCGAGGTGCTCGCCGATGACGGCGCACACCTGCGCCTCGGAGAAGACCAGCCGGGCGCGTTCCTCCGGGTCCTCGGCGTCGACCGGCACATAGGCGGCGCCCGCGCAGAGCACGGCGAGGATCGCCACGTACAGGTCGGCGGTGCCCGAGGGCACCCGTACGCCGACCCGGTCGCCGGCCCCGATGCCGGCCTCCGCCAGGCGGCGGCACAGGCGCTCGGCCGCCGCGGCGAGGGCGCGGTAACTCAGCGCCGTGGTGCCGTCGTCGACGGCGGGCGCGGTGGGGTGCGCACGGGCGGTGGCGGCCAGGATGCCGAGCAGGGTGCGCTCGGGGGCGGCGGCGCCGGCCCGGAAGAGCGCGGGGCCCGGTTCGCCGGGGACGCCGGCGGCACCGGCCGGGGCGGGGTCCTCCAGGAGCGGGAAGGGCGACTCGACGAGTGTCATACGGTGCCCCCCGGCTCGGGCGAGCCGGGAGACGGTGGCGCGGCGGCGGACGCGCCGGGCACCTTGTTCCGGTCACTCACAGCCGGGGACGGACGCATGTCAAACCCTCCAAAAGCTCGGGACCACTGCGGTGCCGGCGACCTTCGACCGGACGGCCGGGGACCACGGCGTCCCGGCGCGCGGGCTGGTTCCCGCGACTGGCGCACGCCCGGCCTCCCCCTGCCGCGGCCGTCCCGACCGGACGGCGACGGGCCCTTTCACCGGGCGCCGGAAATGGCGAACAAGGAGTTTACCGGTGCTTAATCCGCGCTGCCTGCCGAAACGGGGGCAAGTGGTCGCTCTCACAGCCGTGCAGGGCTCCGGCGGGGCGTCGTCACCACCTCCTTCCCGCGGCCCGTCCGACGGCCCCGACGCCCGCACGCGCAGACCTGAAAGCCCGCACGCCCGCCCGGCTCCCGTCGGGGACTCGCCACGCCCCCACTGGACCACGGCGGGGACGGGAGCATCGTCCTCACGGCGCATCCGGGTGACGCGGTACGGTGCCGGGCCGGCACACGGGCGCCCGACCGGCACTTTGATCGCCGTCCGTCACATCGTGCTGACGGACGGACGCTTCCGGGCAGCCGCGGCGCGGTCGCGGTCGCTCCCCGCGCGATCCCGGGCAGAGTCGGTCCCGCCTGGCGTCCCCGCGGTACGCGCTCCTACCCTCGGCAGCTCGTGGACCAGGGGGTGAGGACGGATGCCTGCCGCGGATGTGCGGGTCGTGCCGGTGCAGCGGATGCGGCCCGGCGACCACGCGTTCGTCAGCTACGACGGCGACGACACGCGCTGGGACGTCCTGGCCGCGTTCGCGCGGCTCGGGCTGGCGGCCGGCGAGCGGGTGATGGTCTTCGCCGCCCCCGGTGTGCCGGACCCGGAGGTGCTGGCCCACCTGGGACCGGCCGACGACGCCGGGCGGCCCGGGGACGCCGACGCGTGGGTGCGCTCCGCACGGCGGAGCGGGCAGCTCGTGCTGAGCAGCATGCGCGAACTGATCAGTCCGGAGGACGAGTTCACGGCGGTGCGGCAGCAGGGCCGGCTCACCGAGGAGACCGACCGCGCGGTCCGCGACGGATACGCGGGCCTGCGGGCGTACATCGACATGCACTGGGTGCGCGACCTGGGCGCGCCCATCGACGCGATGGTGCACCGCGAGACCCACGCCGACCACCTCTTCGCCGGACGCCCCTACGCGGAGGTCTGCGCCTACGACCGCCGGTGGTTCGCCGGGGACGTGCTCGACGCGATGGCGCAGGCGCACCCGCGCAACCTGCCGGCCCGGCTCGGCGCGCTGTACGCGACGCGCACGGAGGGCCGGCTGCGGCTGCTGGGCGAGGCCGGCCTCGGCACACGGGAACGGTTCCACGGCGTGGTCGCGGACGCGCTGCGCCGGACCGCGGAGGGCGGGTACCTCGTACTGGCCCTGCGCGACCTGCACTTCCTCGACGTTGGGTGTGCGGCGGAGTTGCTGACGCTGGTGGCCGCCGCGGGAGAGCGGGGGGTGCGGGTGGAGGTTCGCTGCTCGGCCTTCCACCTGGCACTGCTGCGCAGACTGGGCGCGGCGGCCCTGCCGGGGCTGACGCTGATCGGGGTGAGCGGTTGATGCTGGAGGAGCTGCGTGAACCGTCAGCCGGCGACCCCGCCGCCGGCGGGTGCCGGCTCGAACGCGACTTCGCGGAAGGAGACCTTCCCCGGCTGCGCGTGCTGACCGAGGAGTTCGCGATGCGGGCGGGCCTGCCCGCGGCGAAGCGGGGGGAGTTCGTCCTGGCGGTGAACGAGGTGGCCTCCAACGCGATCGTCCACGGCGGCGGCCGCGGCCGCCTGATGCTGCGCCGGACCGAGGGCGAGGTACAGTGCCGGGTCACCGACGGCGGCCCCGGCTTCGACGCCGCCGTCATCCCCGAACTGCTCCCCGGCCTCGACTCCCGCTGCGGGCGCGGCCTGTGGCTCGTCCGCCTGGTCACCGACCACCTCTCGATCGTCCCGGGCCCGGTCGGCACGGTCGTCACCCTCGCGATCCGCCTCCCCTGACCGGGCCGGGCGTCACGGCAGCGACGCGAGGGTGGCCGCGTGGGGGACGTGGATCCAGCCCTCGACGGCCGCGGCGCGGGTCTGTTCGGGGCCGGACGGGAGGCGGGTGAGCCCGCGCCCCACGGCGCGGGCGGCCAGCGCGGCGATCAGGGCGTCGAAGGCGTGCTCGCTGCCGTCGTACGCGGCGCGTTCGGCCGGGCCGCACCGCAGCCAGGGCGCGGCCGCGCAGAGTTCCGCCATGGAGCGTTCGCGGCCGAGGCCCCATCGTCTGCGGGACGCCGCGGGGTACACCTCGGCGATCCGCCCGGAACCGTCGCGGGCCACCGGACGTCCGCGGGCGGCGAGTGCGTCGGCGAGGTGGGCCCAGCGGGCGGCGGTGGCGCCGAGCCGGTCGAAGGCGACGGACAGCGGCCACCGGCCGCCGAGTTCCTCGTGGGTGAGGACGTCGGTGCGGCGGTGGCGCAGGGTCGCCCGGTGCACGGCGCTGTCGGTGCCCCGTCCGGGCCAGGGCGCGCCCGCCGTGTGGGCGGTGACGGCCTCGACGAAGGGGATCGGCCAGCCGAAAGGGCAGTCCACCCCGGCGCGTTCCTCCGCCTCCAGGCCGGACAGCAGGTCGACCAGCAGGTCGTCGGCGCACCCGAGCAGCGGCGGCGCGACGGCGGCCGTGCCGTCGCCGGGCCAGACGACGACCGCCGCCGCGGTGGTCCGGGGGCCCGCGGCGAGGTCGATCCCGATGGTGCGCACGGTCCCATCATCCCCGCCGTGCGCAGCGCGCCGCGGGGGCGCGGCTGAACGCTCCGGTGCCGGGGTGCGTATCCCCTCGCGTACCGCACTGCAGCCGACGGTGAGGACCGGCCGATGAACAGTCAGAGCAACGTCCCCTTCCAGGGCCTTCAAGCGCTCCCCGACGGCGAGGCGGAACTGCCGCTCGTCGTGCACCTGAGGTGGGAGGACCTCGCGGCGCTGGGCCGGGAGGCGAGCCGGCTGGCGGTACGGCTGCAGCGGCCCGTGAGCCTCGACGAGGCGGCCGGGCACCACCTGCGGACCCGGTTCGGGGTGAGCCACGCACCCGACAAGGACGAGCACCCGAAGACGGAGGCCACCCGCGCGGTCACCGCGGCGGTGCCCTCCTCCGCCGCCCCGATGGCGATCGCCCCGGGAGCCGCGCAGCAGTCCGGAGGCGCGCAGCAGTCCGGAGGCGCCCACGCGGCGCCCGCCCACGCCGCCCCCGCCCACACGCCCACGCACACGTCCGCCCACACGCCCACGCACGCGTCCACGCCCACGACGGCCCCCACGACCGCCCCGCCGTCCGCCCACGCGGCCACCCCTGTGTCCGGCACGGGCCTCACCGCGGGCCGGCCGCCGGAGCAGCCCGGCCGGGTGGCGCCGATCGGCGGCCGGAACGTGGTGGAGCAGCCCACGACCGCCGCAGGGTGACTCCCCCGGCCTCCAGGTGCCGCGACGGGGCCCGATGGTTGCCCTAGGTCGTGTCGGCCCGGCCCCGCCGTACGGTCCTGAGCTCCGCGACCCACCGGCCGAGGACGTCGCGGACGTGGTCGGCGTGGTCGGCGGGGTAGCCCCGCGGGCCGCACTCGACGACCAGGATCAGGCCCAGGTAGACCCGGTAGAGGGCCAGCCGGTGCAGCGCGGACGGCCCGAAGTCCAGAACGCCGCCCGCCTCCCGGTAGCCGGCCACGAGATCGCTGCCGGGGCCCGTGTCGCCGCCGAGGGCCAGGGAGACCAGCTCGGCCAACGGGTCGCCCCAGAAGGCCCGCTCGTGGTCGATGAGCCCGGTGACGGCGGAGCCGTCGTCGGCGACGAAGACGTTGCCGGGCCACAGGTCGAAGTGGACCAGCCGCGGCTCCTCCACCTCCGCCAGGACGTCCGCGCCGGCCGCGACGAGTGCGCGGATCTCTTCGGGGGCGGCGCCGAGCGGGGTGTGCCGGTGCCCGGCCTCCTCCAGCAGCGCCTCCACCATGGCGCCGAACGCCGTCGGCCAGTCCGCCGCCGACAGCCCGGCCTCGGGGGCCGGGTAGCCGTACCGGCCGTCCTCCGGGGCCAGCGTGTGCAGCCGCGCAACGATCCGGCCCAGTTCACGGCGGAGCCGGGCCTGCCGGTCCGCGGGGATGCGGTCGGCCGCCTTGTCCCAGGGGGTGCCGGGCAGGACCGAGAGCGCCATGAACTCCGGCGCCGCGTACAGCAGTTCCGGCAGCGGGATGCCGCCCAGGGCGGCCATACGGCGGTGCGCCATGACCTCGGTGGCCATGATGCCGCGCTCGTAGCGCAGGACGGCGGCGTCCGGCGGTGGGGCGATCTTCACCACCGCCGGACGCCCGTCGTCGAGCCGCACCCGGTAGGCGGCGTTGAACCAGCCGTCCGTCAGCTCCGCCTCGACGCTGCAGCCGACGCCCGCCGACTCCCGCAGCATGGCGGCCAGTTGCTCGGCGGACAGGACGCGCTTGGTCAGGCTCCTCATGTCCCGGCATGCTATGAGAGCGCTCCCACGCTGTCACCCGTCGCGCCGGACGGCGATGCGGTCGCCACCCGGCTCGCACCAGAGGATCGCCCGGTCCACGTCGGCGCCCGCCGGACACAGGAAGGGGGTTCGGTCCCGGCGCCGGCCGATCGCCCGCAGGAAGCCGCAGAAGGCGTCCAGCCCTTCCTGGCCCTGCAGTTCGTACAGGTCGATGCCGAAGTCGATCGCCCGGGCACGGGCTCGACGCACAGGGTCGGCACCTCGGCGTCGCACGGCCGGGACAGCACCCGCGCGGCGGTCGGCAGGGGCAGCACAGGGCAGCCGTCCGCGTACTCGTGCCACCAGCCGCGGGCGACGACCAGGTCGAGCAGCGCCCGCCGGTCCGCCGCGGAGACGCCGGGGACCCGCACATCGGGCAGCCTGCCCATGGCGACGGGGTCGAAGGCGTCCGCGGCGTCGCCCCACAGAAGATCGGTCACGGCGCCCATCCCGACTCCGACACCACCGCCGCGCACCCGGATTGACGGGGGCGCGCGGCTACACCCGTCACGCCCGGTGCCGCAACCCCTACGCGCCTGGTCTGTTCCCGGGCCACTTTCATATGGCAATCTCATCTTCGCGTCGTACGCTCAGGCCCCACGTCCCCCACGCACCTCCTCAGCCCCAGGTTCCTCAGGATCGACGAAGAGAAGACCGCCGTGGCGTCCCTGCCCCTCACCCTGGCGGCTCGTCTGCTGCCCACCGCCATACTCGCCATCGTCGGCTGGACGATGGCCTCCTCGTCCCACGAGGAGGCCGGCCGTACGTCGGCGAACGGATCCCCGGCCGGCTCCGCCGCCCCGTCCGGGTCGGACTCCGGCTCGGGTTCGGACTCCGGTTCCGGGTCCGGTTCCGGTTCCGGTTCGGACGGCTCGAAAGACGCGCCCGCCACCTACACCAAACCTCCCGCACCGTGCACCGCGATCAAGGCCGCGACCATCAAGAAGCTGGTGCCGGAGGCCAAGACGGCGGGCAAGCAGCTCTCCCTCACCGACCCCTCGCACCGCACCGGCTGCTCGTGGAACGCCCTCAAGGGCTTCGACTACCGGTGGCTCGACGTGACCTTCGAGGTGTCCACCAGCAGCGGCGGCCAGGACGGCGAGGCTGCGGCGAAGGCCTCGTACAAGCGGCTGAAGAAGTCGATCACGGCCGCCGGCATCGGCGACGAGGCGTCCGTGTCCGTGGAGCTGACGACCGAGGACAAGCAGCAGACGCGCGAGGCGGTCGTGGTGTTCCGCAAGGGCAACGCGGTCGTGACCGTCACCTACAACGGCAGCGACTTCGAGAATAAGAAGTCGCCGGACGACTCCGAGGTCCGCGACGGTGCCCTGGCGGTGGCCAAGGACGCGCTCGCCGGGCTCGGCCCGGGCACCAACGTCGAGGGTGACCAGAGCGCCTGAGCCGGCGGCGGGCGGGCAAGGCGCCTTCTCCCGGGACCCGTTCAGGCCTCCGCGGCGCGGACGACGTCCCGTGGCGGCCGGCCGTCGAGGAAGTCCACGACGTTGCGGACGGCGGCCAGGGCGATCCGCGCCACGGTGTCCCGGGTGGCACCCCCCGCGTGCGGCGACAGGACGACGTTGGGCGCCTGGAGCAGCCGTGTCCCGGCCGGCGGCGGCTCGGGTTCGAAGACGTCGAGCCCGGCACCGGCCAGGCGCCCGGCCTCCAGGGCGTCGGCCAGCGCGTCCTGGTCGACGACCGCGCCGCGCGCCGTGTTGACCAGGAAGGCCGTCGGTTTGAGCAGCGCCAGCCGCCGCGCGTCGAGCAGATGCCGGGTCGCGCCGTTCAGCGGGACGTGGACGGAGACGTAGTCGGCGGCCGCCAGCAGTTCCTCCAGCGGCACACGGCGGGCGCCGAGCAGCCGCTCGGCCTCGGCCGGTACGGGCCCGCGCGAGGTGTAGAGCACGGTCATCCCGAAGGCGGCGGCCCGCCGGGCCACGGCCTGCCCGATCGCCCCGAGGCCGATCACGCCGAGGACCCGGCCGTCCAGTCCGGTCAGCGAGCGCTGCAGACGGGGCAGCGGCCACTCACCGCGGGAGAGCGCCTCGTGCCCGGGGACGATCCGTTTGGCGAGCGCGAGCATCAGCGCGAAGGCCTGCTCGGCGACGCTCTGCGTCTCGGCCCCGCTGGAACCGATGGTGCACACCGGTACGCCGCGGGCGCGGGCGGCGGCGACGTCCACGTGCTCGTGCCCGTGGCCGGTGCACTGGACGAGTTCCAGGGCGGTCGCCCGCGCGAGGTGCCCGGCCGTCACGGGGCCCAGTGCCGTCATGATCACGTGGGCCGCGGCCAGCGCGGCCGGGTCCTCGTCGGCGGACTCCACGACCGTGACGGCGGCCCGGTCCCCGAGGAGCCCGGCGAGGGCGGCACCGGCACCGCGGCCTCCGACGTGCGGCGCGATCACCGCGAGGACGTTCTTCGGCTGCTCCATGCCTCGTCACTCCTTCGTTCACGGGTCCGCCCCGCGCGGACGGCGACCGCCCGCCGGCTCAGGGAGCCACGGCTGTCAGGTACCGCTGGACGGTGGGCGCCAGCCAGGCCACGACCGCCTCGCGCGGCATCTCCACGGCCGGCGGGAAGCGGAGCACGTACCGGCTGACGGCCATGCCGAGGATCTGCGAGGCCACGAGCACGGCGCGTTCCGCGGCCCGTGCGGGCTCCGGATCCGGGCACACGGCCGCGGCGACCGGTGCGAGCTGCCGCTGCAGGATGGACCGCATCCGCTCGGCGCCGGCCGGGTTGGTGACGCCGACGCGCAGCAGCGCGGTCAGCGTCTCGTCCTCCTCCCAGCGCTCCAGGAAGTGCGTGACGAGAACGGCGCCGACGTCCTCGGTCGCGACCGCCGCCACGTCCGGCATGCGCAGGTCGAACTCGGAGGCGGCGGCGAAGAGCCCCTCCTTGTTGCCGTAGTAGCGCATGACCATCGAGGGGTCGATGCCGGCGTCCCTGGCGATCGCGCGGATGGTCGCGCGCTCGTAGCCGTCGGCGGCGAAGCGGTCGCGGGCCGCGGTGAGGATCGCCGCGCGGGTGGCGTCGGACCGGCGGGGGGCGGGGGACGTCGCAGTCATGCCCACAACTGTAGGCCAACAGCTGTTGACATCACCAGAGGG
The DNA here is from genome assembly GCF_000373665.1 of Streptomyces sp. BoleA5. Taxonomy (NCBI): domain Bacteria; kingdom Bacillati; phylum Actinomycetota; class Actinomycetes; order Kitasatosporales; family Streptomycetaceae; genus Streptomyces; species Streptomyces sp. BoleA5. The sequence goes on along the minus strand of NZ_KB892096.1, from coordinate 34,110 downwards.
GCCGTTCTACGTTTGCCAACAAGCGTTGGCCTACAGACGTTGGCCCACAGACGTTGGCCCCAGGAGGCCGCCATGACCACCGAGAACCGCACCGAGAACCGCATCGACGCCGTCCGTCGCCCCGGCACCGCGGACCACCCGGCCGGGGTCCTGGTCGTGGGGGCGGGCCCCACCGGCCTGCTGCTCGCCGGGGACCTCGCCGCCGCCGGCGTCCCCGTCACCGTCCTGGAGCGCCGCGCCCCGGGACACGCCAACCTGAGCCGGGCCTTCGGCGTCCACGCCCGCACCCTCGAACTCCTCGACGCCCGCGGCCTCGCCGACGAACTGGCCGCCACCGGCCACCGGCTGAACGGCCTGCGGCTCTTCCGCCGGCTCTCGCTGGACCTGACGGAGCTGCCCTCCCGCTTCCCGTATCTGCTGATCACTCCCCAGTACGAGGTGGAGCGGCTGCTGGAACGCCGCGCCCGCGCCGCCGGCGTGCGCTTCGAGCACGGCGCCGAGGTGCTGGCCGTGCACCAGGACGACGAGGGCGTCCGGCTCGACGTCCGTGCCGCCGACGGCACCGTCACCGCCCGTCGCGCCGCGTACGCGGTCGGCGCCGACGGACACCGCAGCGCCGTCCGGACCGCGCTGGGCCTGCCCTTCCCCGGGCGGTCCGTGATCCGGTCGATCGTGCTCGCAGACGTCAGGCTCGCCGAGCCGCCCCCCGGGCTGCTGACCGTCAACGGCACCGGAGACGCCTTCGCCTTCATCGCGCCCTTCGGCGACGGCTGGTACCGCGTGATGTGCTGGGACCGCGCGGGCGAGCGGCCCGACGGCGACCCGGTCGGCCTCGACGAGGTCCGCGACATCACGCGCCGCGCCCTGGGCACCGACCACGGCATGGGCGAGGCCCGCTGGCTCTCCCGCTTCCACAGCGACGAACGCCAGGTGCCCGTCTACCGCGCCGGCCGCGTGCTGCTCGCCGGGGACGCGGCGCACGTCCACTCCCCCGCCGGCGGACAGGGGATGAACACCGGCCTGCAGGACGCCGCCAACCTCGGGTGGAAGCTAGCCGCCGTGGTCCGCGGCGGCGCGTCCGACACGCTGCTCGACACCTATCAGACCGAACGGCACCCGGTGGGCGCCATGGTGCTGCGCAGCAGCGGCGGCATCATCCGGCTCGCCATGGCCCACAACGCCCTCCAGCGGGCCCTCCGCGACCTGCTCTCCCTGGCCGTCGGGCACCTCCCGCCACTGCGCCGAAGGGCCCTGGGCACGGTCACCGGCATCGGCGTCGCCTATCCCGCCCCGCGCGGCGCCCATCCCCTGACCGGCCGGCGCGCGCCCGATCTGCCCCTGCGCGAGGGCCGGCTGTACGAGGCCCTGCGCGCGGGCCGCTTCGTCCTCGTGACCCCCGAGAGCCTCGCGGACGGCCCCGCGGACACCCCCGCTCCCGCCGACCCGCGCGCCGTCCACGTCACCCGTACGGACGGCGGCCGCACCACGCTGCTCGTCCGCCCCGACGGCTATGTCGCCTGGGCCGCCGAGCGCGCCGCCGCCGGGGACCGCGCCGCGGCCCTGGCGGCGTGGACCGGGGAGGCGTGACCGCTGTCCCGGCTGGGGCCCCGCGACCGGCGGCCGGCGCGGTCGGCCCCGCCGGCGTTCACCCGGCGGACCGCGCCGAGAGCGCGCGTCGCCCCCGCGCCTATGCTGCAGGCGTGGGCGGGCACTTGCCCCACCCGGACCCCCGGCCTCGGACCTCCGGCCCCCGAACGGCGAAAGGCAGCACGACCATGAGCCCCCGTACCGCAGTCGTGACCGGCGCGAGCAGCGGCATCGGTGCCGCCACCGCCCGCAGGCTGGCCGAAGCCGGCTACCACGTCGTGCTCACCGCCCGCCGTGCCGACCGCCTGGAGGCGCTCGCCGAGGAGATCACCGCCGCGGGCCACTCGGCGGCGGCCGTCGCCGTCGACGTCACCGACCGCAGCGCCGTCGACGCGCTCGCCGCCTCGCTGGACCGGGTGGACGTCCTGTTCGCCAACGCCGGCGGCGCGCTCGGCGCGGACCCGGTCGCCACCGCCGACCCCGCGGAGTGGCGCACGATGTACGAGGTCAACGTCCTCGGCGTGCTCAACACCGTCCAGGCCTTCCTGCCCGCGCTGATCGCCTCCGGCGACGGCACCGTGGTCGTGCTCTCCTCCACGGCCGCCTTCACCCCGTACGAGGGTGGCGGCGGGTACGTGGCGGCCAAGCACGGCGCCCACGCCCTCGCCGGGACGCTCCGCCTGGAACTGCTCGGCGAGCCGGTCCGCGTGGTCGAGATCGCCCCCGGCATGGTGAAGTCCGAGGGCTTCGCCCTCACCCGCTTCCACGGCGACGAGGAGAAGGCCGCCGCCGTCTACGCGGGCGTGGCCGAGCCCCTCACCTCCGAGGACGTCGCCGACACGGTCACCTGGGCGGTCACCCGCCCGCCCCACGTCAACGTCGACCTGCTGGTCGTCCGCCCCCGCGCCCAGGCCGCCCAGCACCGGGTGCACCGGGAGCCGTAGCCGCCCGGCGGGACGACGGGCGGCTACGGGGCCCTTCGCGGCCCCGGACCCGCCCGCCCGGCCGGGCTCAACCCTTCACGCAGACGACCTGCTTGAGCTTCGCGACGACCTGCACGAGGTCCCGCTGCTGCTCGATCACCTTCTCGATCGGCTTGTACGCGCCCGGGATCTCGTCCACCACACCCGAGTCCTTGCGGCACTCGACGCCCTTGGTCTGCTCCTCCAGGTCCCGCGTGGAGAACCGCTTCTTCGCCGCGGTGCGGCTCATCTTGCGGCCCGCGCCGTGCGAGGCGGAGTTGAAGGAGTCGGTGTTGCCGAGGCCGCGGACGATGTACGAACCCGTGCCCATGGAGCCCGGGATGATGCCGTGGTCGCCGCCGCCGGCCCTGATCGCGCCCTTGCGGGTGACGAGCAGGTCCATCCCGTCGTAGCGCTCCTCCGCCACGTAGTTGTGGTGGCAGGAGATGACCTCGTCGAAGGTGACCCTGGCCTTGCGGAACTCGCGCCGCAGCACCTCCTGGAACAGGGCCATCATGATCGCGCGGTTGCGCTTCGCGTAGTCCTGCGCCCAGAACAGGTCGCGCCGGTAGGCCGCCATCTGCGGGGTGTCCGCGATGAAGACGGCCAGGTCGCGGTCGACCAGGCCCTGGTTGTGGGACAGCTTCTGGGCCTCGCCGATGTGGTACTCGGCGAGCTCCTTGCCGATGTTGCGCGAGCCGGAGTGCAGCATCAGCCAGACCGCGCCCTCCTCGTCGAGGCAGACCTCGATGAAGTGGTTGCCGGAACCGAGGCTGCCCATCTGCTTCGTCGCGCGCTCCCGGCGGAACCGGACGGGCTCGGCCAGGTCGTCGAAGCCGTCCCAGAAGCGGTCCCAGCCGGCGGCGGACAGGCCGTACAGCCGGGCGGGGTCGACGGCCTCGTCGTGCATGCCGCGGCCGACCGGGACGGCCTGCTCGATCTTGGAGCGGAGCCGGGAGAGGTCGCCGGGCAGGTCCTCGGCCGTCAGCGAGGTCCGCACGGCGCTCATGCCGCAGCCGATGTCCACGCCGACCGCGGCCGGGCAGACCGCGCCGTGCATCGCGATCACCGAGCCCACCGTGGCGCCCTTGCCGTAGTGGACGTCGGGCATGACGGCGAGACCCTTGATCCACGGCAGCGAGGAGACGTTGCGCAGCTGCTGCATGGCTCCGCCCTCGACCGTGGCCGGGTCGGTCCACATGCGGATGGGCACCCGCACTCCGGGCACTTCTGTGTACGACATCTCGATCCCCCCTGGGTCGGACGGTGATTTCCATCAAGGCAACACAAACAACACGTCTCAACGGAAAGCGAAATAAAGGGCGAAGCCAGCCATACAGCCCCATGATCCGGCGACGGCCGCAGCGCGTGCGGTAGACATTGTGTCTACCCGTCGCCCACCCCCGCCAAGGGATTTACGCGGGCGCCGGACCGATCGCCGGAGGAAGGGGCCACCTCAAGTGCAGCCAACGGGAGACCGCGTGCACCGGGTCCGGGGCCTGGTGGCCGCGGTGTGCACGACCGCGCTCGCCGCCGCCGCGCTGGCGGGGTGCACAGGCTCGGGCGGCACGGGGGACGGCGCACGCAACGGGGACACCGCGGACGGCAGGCAGCCCACCCCGGCCGCCCCGCCCGGCCGCTACCGGGTACTGCCCGAGCCGTGCGGTTCGCTGGCCCCCGGCACGCTCGAGAAGTTCGTCCCGGAAGCGGACGACTACGCGGGCGAGGCGACCGTGACGTTCGACACGGACCGCAAGGCGGGCTGCAGGTGGACCGGCCGCACCGAGCTCGGCAACCGCTACCTCCACATCGACCTCGAGCGCGTCGTGTCGTACGACACATCCGTCAGCGACGAGAGCCAGGCCACGGCGGACTACGACAGCCGGGCCGCGGAGGCCCACATTCCGGCCGCCACGGCGCCGGCCGACGCCGCCGCCTCCGCGTCGGCGACCGCGGGCCCGCCCGGCGCGGAGAGCGCAAACCCCACGGCCTCGGGCGCCCCCTCGCCGTCCGTCACGGCCACCGGCGACACCTCTCCGCGCGCCCTCGACGACCTCGGCGACGGGGCCTTCCTCGACGACGCCCTCAAGACCCAGGACTCCGGACTCCACCGCGACATCGCCGTGGTCTTCCGCATGGCGAACGTCCTGGTCACCGTCGAACTCTCCCAGTGGTCAACGGACAAATCGGTCGAACCGCCCAGCGAAGAGCTGCAGCTGGGCGCCCGCCAGGTCGCGGCCGAGCTGGCAGATCAACTCGACGAATGAGACGAAGCGCGTACTCTGGCCGTTTGTGCCATGACATGACACGCAACGAAATGAGCGAAGGATCCATGCACCGATCAGCCCCGCACCTCGCCCGCCTGCTCGTGGGCGCGGCCGTGCCGGTGATGCTCGTCGCCGGCTGCTCCTCCGGCTCGGACTCGTCGAAGGACGACGCACACAAGGCCGCAGCCTCGGCCCCCGCGTCGAAGTCCGCGTCACCGTCGCCAAGCGCCGTCGCCGCCAGGTACTCCGAACTCCCCGACCCGTGCCGGGTCATCGGCGCCAAGACCGTCAAGTCCCTGGTCCCCAAGGCGAAGAAGCCCGCGGGCACCCCCGCGCACTCCGCCGAGCGCGACGAGCGCGGCGGCTGCTCCTGGAACGGCCTGGACGGCTACCAGTACCGCTGGCTCGACGTCTCCCTCCAGCGCTACGACACGGTCGCGGGCCTCGGCTCGGCCGAGGAGCAGGCGAAGGAGCGGTACGCCGAGCAGGTCGCCGAGGCCGGCCGGGTCAAGGGCGCCAAGAGCACTCCGGTCGCGGTGGACGGCGTGTGGGACGCGGGCACCGCGGTCACCTCGACGGCGAAGAAGGACAAGGAGGAGTACCGGGACGTCACGGTCGTCGCCCGCACCGGGAACGCCGTGCTGGTGCTCACCTACAACGGCGCGGGCCTGGAGGACGCGAAGACCCCGGCCGGCTCCGGCCTGAAGGCCGGCGCGCTCAAGGCGGCCAAGGAGGCGGCCACCGCGGTCGCGGCGGCGAACGCGTAACAACTGCGGGATCCGCTGTACCGATTCACCACGTTTGGGCAACCTGCCCGTTGCCCCGTGTGGCAGGCTGGGCAGGCCAGTTTCCGAGCCTGGGAGGGTCGCGGGTGTCCGCGATACGCATGAACCGGACGCACCGGATCCTGATCGGTGTGGTCGTCACGGGCGCGGTGGTCATCGCCGCGATCGGCTTCGCGGGCTCGTACGCGGCCGTGCGCGAGCTGGCGCTGCGCAAGGACTTCGGCTGGTTCGCCAATGTCTTCCCGATAGGCATCGACGCCGGGATCGTGGTGCTGCTCGCACTCGACCTGCTGCTGACCTGGCTGCGCATCCCGTTCCCGCTGCTGCGCCAGACGGCGTGGCTGCTGACGGCCGCCACGATCGCCTTCAACGGCGCGGCGGCCTGGCCGGACCCGCTCGGCGTCGGGATGCACGGCATCATCCCGATCCTCTTCGTCGTCTCGGTGGAGGCGGCCCGGCACGCGATCGGCCGGGTCGCCGACATCACCGCCGACAAGCACATGGAGTCGGTCCGGCTCGCCCGCTGGCTGCTGGCCCCCTTCGCGACCTTCCGCCTCTGGCGGCGCATGAAGCTGTGGGAGCTGCGCAGCTACGACGAGGTCATCCGGGTCGAGCAGGAACGTCTCGTCTACCGCGCCCGGCTGCGCGCCCGCTACGGCCGGGCCTGGCGCCGCAAGGCCCCGGTCGAGTCCCTGATGCCGCTGAAGCTCGCCCGGTACGGGGTGCCGATGGAGCAGACCGCGGCCATCGGCCTGGCCGCCGCGGGCATCGACCTCCCGGCCCCCGCGCCGGCCCCCGCCGCGCTGTCCGCCGCCGAACCGGCCCCCGCGCGGGAGGCGGGTCACGTGCCCGAGCCCGAGTGGCACGCCCCTGAGCCGGCCCCCGAACCGGTCCCGGCCGAGCCGCAGGTCCAGGTCGAGCAGCGGACCCCCGCTCCGGCACCCGCCCCCGCGCCCGCTCCGGAACCGGCGGCCGATCCGTACCAGGCGCCGGAGCCGTACCAGCAGCCCGCCCCGGCGCTCGAACCCGTCACCGCCCCGGTCGGCGCCGGGAACCGCCGCCGCGCCCTCGCCGACGGCAACGGCGTGATCCCCACTCCCCGCGCCGAGTTCGCCCCGGAGCCCGACCCGGACTTCTACCCCGAGCCCGAACCCGAGCCGGAGCCCGTCACGGAGGACACCTCCCGCGAGGAGATCTACGACCGCGCCTTCCGGGCCTACCACCAGCAGTTCGGGAACTTCCCCAACGCCCGCCAGTTCGGCCTGATCCTGCAGGACCGCTACGGCATCTCCAGCCCCAACGGCGGCCCGCTCAGCGAGAGCACGCTGCGCCCCTACGTCCGCGAACTGCGCCGCCGGCTCGAACTCGACGGCCAGTACGCGTCGTAGCGCCCCAGCCCGCGGCCGGGCCAGCGAGGCGACCACGTCGGACGCCGACAGCAGCCGCACCCGCGCCGCGTCGAGGGCTGCCGGGTGCAGCGCGAACACCTCGCCGCCCTCGGCCACGGCGACGTCGCCGCGCAGCAGGTACGCCAGCCGCGCCGCGTCCGGCTCCGCACCGTCGGCGGGATCGGCGTACGGCGAACCGATCCGGGCCGCGAACTCCGCCGCGGACTCGTCCTCCCGCCGCCGGTAGGCAGTGGTGGAGCCGTCCGCGTGCCGCAGCAGGACGGTCGCGGCGCGGGCCGCGGCCTGCCAGACGGCCAGTTCACCCAGCCCCACCCGGGCCCCTGAGGCGAACAACGCGGTCAGACCCTCGGCGAGCGCGGCGAGGCCGTCGCCGTGCCGCGCCACGGAGTGGCAGGTGCCGGTGACGCCCTCGGCCACGTCGAGCCACCGCATCGTGCGGCCCGCCACGTCGATCACCAGCGGCACGCTCGTGCGGGCCCGCCCGGTCAGGTCGTAGCGCTGCTCGACGGCGCGGGCGTCGAACACCGGCCCCGCGTCGCCCGGTTCGTCGCGCAGCGAATATTCGCGCCACGGTACGCGCGACGGCGGCGGGTGGCCGGGCCACCCGCCGCCGTCGCGTGCGCGTCCGGCTCAGCTCGCCGCCAGCAGCTCCCGCACGCGGTCCTGACCGACCGCCAGCAGCAGCGTGGGCAGCCGCGGACCGGTGTCCCGGCCGACCAGCAGCTGGTAGAGAAGGGCGAAGAAGGAGCGCTGGGCGACCTTCATCTCCGGCGTCGGCTTGGCGTCGGGCGCGAAGCCCGCCTGGATCTTCGGGACTCCGTAGACCAGGGTGGTCAGCCCGTCCAGCGACCAGTGCTCGGGCAGCCCGTCCACCAGCAGCTTCAGCGCCTCCCGCTCCTCGCCGGACAGAGCCGCCAGGGCCTCCGCGTCCGGCTCGGTGCGCACCCGGGTACGGGCCTCCGGCTCGACGTGGGTGTTGACCCAGCGCTCGGCGCAGTCCAGCCGCGGCCGGGCCTCGTCCAGGGAGGCCAGCGGCTTCTCCTGGTCGAAGTCGCGCAGGATGCGCAGCGTCTGCTCCTCGTCCCCGGTCGTGATGTCCACGACCGAGGCGAGGGTGCGGTACGGCAGCTTGCGCGGTGTGGTGGGCAGTTCACCGCTCGCGGTGCCCGCCGCCCGCGAGTGCACCGCGAGGTCCACCGGGGCGGCCGTGCCCTCGGCGACCTTGCGCTCCAACGCGTCCCACTCGTCGTAGGTGCGGGAGATCTCGTCGCCGAAGGAGATGTTGAACGCCTGGTTGGGCCGCCGGCGGGCGTACAGCCAGCGCAGCAGCTGCGGCTCCATGATCTGCAGCGCGTCGGCCGCGATCGGCACGCCGCCCTTGGAGCTGGACATCTTGGCCATGCCGCTGATGCCGACGAAGGCGTACATCGGGCCGATGGGCGGCTCGGCGCCGAAGATCTCGCGCACCAGCTGCTGGCCGACCATCCACGAGGAGCCGGGCGACTGGTGGTCGACGCCGGAGGGCTCGAAGTCCACGCCCTTGAAGGCCCAGCGCATCGGCCAGTCGACCTTCCAGACCAGCTTGCCGCGGTCGAACTCGCTCAGCCGCACGGTCTCGCGGTTGCCGCAGTCCTGGCACTCGTAGGTGAGGTCGGTGGTGTCGTCGTCGTAGGCGACGACCGTGGTCGTGTCCTTGCCGCAGGCCGAGCAGTACGGCTTGTACGGGAAGTACTCGGGGGCCTGCGCGAGCGTGGCCTCCTCGTCGTCCTGCTCCTCGCCGCCGCCCTTCTTCTTCGTCCGGTAGCGGCCGAGCACCTCGTCGATCCGCCGGCGCTCGCGCATCGCGTGCAGGATCTGCTCGCGGTAGGCGCCGGAGGTGTACTCGACGGTCTGGCTGATCTCGCTGACCTCGACGCCGAGCGCCGCCAGCGCCTCGCGGAACGGGGCCTTGAAGTGGTCCGACCAGGTCTCGTACGAGCTGCCCTCGGGCGCCGGCACGGAGGTCAGCGGCTTGCCGATGTGCTCGGCGTACGACGGGTCGTAACCGGCCGGCACCTTGCGGTAGCGGTCGAAGTCGTCCCAGGACAGGATGTGCTCGCAGGGCACACCGCGCCGCTTGATCTCGTCGGCGACCAGGTGCGGGACCATGATCTCGCGCAGGTTGCCCAGGTGGATCGGGCCGGAGGGGCTGATACCCGAGGCGACGATGATTTTCTTGCCCGGAGCCCGACGCTCGGCTTCCGCGATGACGTCGTCCGCGAAGCGGGCGACCCAGTCGGCCTCGGTGCTCTGAGCCACTGTCTCGACTTCCTTCCACCTGTGCAGCGGGTAGCGCGGTACCCGGCAATTGTCCCAGAGAAAAATGAGTGGTAGCGCGTGGGATACTGAGGGTTGATCTCCGATCCCTCTCAGGAAGCACCCATCCCATGGCCTCGGTCAACTCGCTTTCCGCCTCGATCCAGCAGCGCGTCGCTGACGCCCTCGGTGCCGACCCGCTGCTGCGACGTAGCGACCGGGCCGACTTCCAGGCCAACGGCGTGCTGGGCCTCGCCAAGCGGAGCAAGCAGAACCCGCGCGAGCTGGCCGCCCAGGTCGTCGAGGCCCTCCCGGCCGACGACGAGCTGATCGCCGCCGTCGAGGTCTCGGGACCGGGCTTCCTCAACATCACCGTCTCGGACGCCGCGATCACCCGGACGCTCGCCGCCCGGGACGCCGACGACCGGCTCGGCGTGCCCGTGAAGCCGGAGCCGGGCACCACGGTGATCGACTACGCGCAGCCGAACGTGGCCAAGGAGATGCACGTCGGCCACCTGCGGTCCTCCGTGATCGGCGACGCGCTGGTCAAGATCCTCGAGTTCGAGGGCGAGACGGTGATCCGCCGCCATCACATCGGCGACTGGGGCACCCAGTTCGGCATGCTCATCCAGTACCTGGTGGAGCACCCGCACGAGCTGGACCACGAGGCGTCCGAGGCCGGCGAGGAGGCGGGCGAGGCCTCGATGTCGCGCCTCAACCGGCTCTACAAGGCCTCCCGGACGGTCTTCGACGCCGACGAGGAGTTCAAGACCCGGTCGCGCAAGCGCGTCGTCGACCTGCAGGCCGGCGACCCGGAGACGCTGGCGATGTGGCAGCGGTTCGTGGACGAGTCGAAGATCTACTTCAACTCCGTCTACGACAAGCTCGACATCGAGATCCGCGACGAGGACGTCGTGGGCGAGTCCGGCTACAACGACATGCTGGTCGAGACCTGCAAGCTGCTGGAGGAGTCCGGCGTCGCCGTGCGCTCCAACGGCGCGCTGTGCGTCTTCTTCGACGACGTCAAGGGCAAGGACGGCGAGCCCGTCCCGCTCATCGTGCAGAAGGCCGACGGCGGCTTCGGCTACGCCGCGACCGACCTGTCCGCGATCCGCAACCGCACCGCGGACCTGCACGCCGACACGCTCCTGTACGTCGTGGACTCCCGGCAGGCCCTGCACTTCAAGATGGTCTTCGAGACGGCCAGGCGGGCCGGCTGGCTGACCGACGAGGTCACGGCGCTCCACATCCCGTTCGGCACGCTGCTCGGCAAGGACGGCAAGCCGTACAAGACCCGGTCCGGCGAGACCTTCCGGCTGGTCGACCTGCTGGACGAGGCGGTGGAGCGCGCCGCGACCGTCATCCGGGAGAAGTCCTCGGAGCTGGCGGACGAGGAGGTCGCGGACCGGGCCAAGGAGGTAGGCATCGGCGCGATCAAGTACGCCGACCTGTCGACCTCGCTCGGCCGGGACTACGTCTTCGACCTGGACCGGATGGTCTCGCTCAACGGCGACACGAGCGTGTACCTGCAGTACGCGTACGCCCGGAACCGCTCCATCCTCCGCAAGGCGGGGGACGCGAAGCCGGTCGCGCACCCCGAGCTGCCGCTGGCCCCGGCCGAGCGGGCGCTCGGCCTCCTGCTGGACGAGTTCGCGGAGACCCTGGCGGGCGTCTCGGAGACCTACGAGCCGCACAAGCTGGCCTCGTACCTGTACGCGCTGGCCTCGGCGTACACCACCTTCTTCGACCAGTGCCCGGTCCTGAAGGCCGAGACCCCCGAACTGCGGGAGAACCGCCTCTTCCTCTGCGACCTGACCGCCCGCACCCTGCGGCAGGGCATGGCGCTGCTCGGCATCCGCACGCCCGAGCGCCTCTGACGCGCCCCGCGTCCGTACGACGGCGGCCCCGGCGGGAGTCATCACTCCCCCCGGGGCCGCCGTTGTCGGTGGGCACCCCTACATTCACGGCCATGGCGATGCTCCCCAACCAGCTCCCGAAGCTCGCGCAGGACCCGGCCGGCCGGTCCCTGGGCCTGAACCTCCCGCCCGGCACCCTCGTCGACACCACGAGCGACGGCCGCCGGCACGAACCGCTGCTGTGGCACTCGGAAGCGCCGGCCGAGCCGGACTCCTGGGAAGGGCTGCTCCCCGCGCGGATGTCGGCGGGGCTGCACCCGGTGCTGCTCTCCATGGACGAGGCGCTGCCGGCCACCAGGGACCTGGACCCCGGGGCGATGTCCTATCCGGGCGGCCACGACGCCGACGAGGTCCTCGCCGGCCTCTGGGGCGACGAGGAGGAGTCCGACGAGGAGGAGTCCGACGAGCACGACGCGGACCTGACCGCCCCGTTCGGCCGGACGTGGCCCGGCCTCGCCCCCGCGCGGGAGTTCGAGGCCGACCCGGACGTCAGGGCGGCCGAGGTCGCCGCGTCCGTGGTCGGGGAGGGGTGGATCAAGGACCCCCGAGCGGCCCTCGTCCCCGCCCGGCGCAGCGCCGACGTCCCCGCGGCCATCGGCTGGACGGGACCGTGCAACCACGAGAACGACGTGGCCCGGCTCTGTGCCGTCCTGCGCTCCTGGGAGGAGCGCTTCGGTGTGCGCGTCGTGGCCGTCGCCTTCGACGTGCTCGTCCTCTCCGTGGCCGCGCCGCCGGCCACGGTGGCCGAGGCCGAGGCCGTGGCCGCCGAGCACTTCGCCTTCTGCCCCGACAACGTCACCCAGGGCAGCGGCTCGCTGCGGGCGTACGCCGAGTCCCTGGTGGACGCGCACGCCTGGTCCTTCTGGTGGGACTAGGCCAGGCCTAGGCGGCGCCGTCGACCGGGCCCGAGCCACGGGTGTCCTTCCCCGCGGTGGAAGGACACCCCCGAGACGACCCGGTCAGCACCGCTCAGCGGTGGAAGTGCCAGCGGTGGTCGTGACGGTGGTGGCGGTGGTGCCAGCGCGGGTGGTGCCGGTGGTGGCGGTGGTACCAGCGGCCGTCGCGCCCGCCACGGCGGAACTCACGGCCGTCACGCCCCCGGTCACGGCGGAACTCGCCGCCTCGGCCGCGGTCACCGTCGTGCCGGTACTCGCCGCCCCGGTCGTTTGTCGCCTGGGTCGTGTGCGACACCGCCGCCGTCGGCGGCGTTGCGGCGCCGGCAGCGCCGGCGCCGCCCAGAAGGACGGCGGCAGCGACGCCCAGCGCGGCGGCGAATCGGGGAATCCGCATCGCGGTTCTCCTTTCACGGCGGAGGCCCTTGTGCCTCCGCCTGCTGTGGACTTGCTGTGAACTTCCCACCGAGATGGGCCGTTAAGTCCGAATCGCCACCAACGCCACTTGATGTAATGAAATGCCGGGCAACCTGGAACCGCGCCGTCCACATCCGCGTCCTGCGCGCGATCATCTGTGGGTACCGCGTCCGGGCAGCGCGGGAGGAGCGCCGCCCACCCTGCTTCGGCAGGTGACCGCCCCGGCTGCAGACCCGGCCGGGAATGATCACTCATCTGCCGCCGACCACACCCGGTCAGCGGCTCGCGGGGACGGCCTGGCCGCACTGACAGGGCGTCACGCCCTACGCCCGTCGCCTCCCCTCCGCAGCCCGGCGTCCGGGCCGGGAAACGTCCGGCCGGTCCGGGCGGCCCGGGACCGTCGCCGCCGGTCCCGGGCATGCGGGGATACGGACGCGCCGCGCCCCGGCGCTGTCGCCGCCGGTCAGGGCGATGGACCGGACTCGTGTGCCCGGCACGGGCGTTCGCCGGACGCGGCACCACGGGTGTCCGCGCCGGGCTCACGGGCCGCCCCCGGGCGGCGGGGACGGCCGCGGGCTCAGAGCTGCGCGGCCACCTCGGTCGCCCAGTAGGTGAGGATCAACTGGGCGCCCGCGCGGCGGATCCCGGTCAGGGTCTCCATGATCGCCCGGTCGCGGTCGATCCAGCCGCGCTCGGCGGCCGCCTCGACCATCGCGAACTCGCCGCTGATCTGGTACGCCGCCACCGGCACGTCCACGGACTCGGCGACCTTCGCCACCACGTCGAGGTACGGCCCCGCGGGCTTCACCATCACCATGTCGGCGCCCTCGGCGAGGTCCAGCGCCAGCTCGCGCAGCGACTCCCGCTGGTTCGCCGGGTCCTGCTGGTAGGTCTTGCGGTCGCCCTTGAGCGAGGACCCGATGGCCTCACGGAACGGCCCGTAGAACGCCGACGCGTACTTCGCGGTGTACGCCAGCACCGACACGTCCTGGTGGCCCGCGGCGTCCAGGGCGCCCCTGATGACCCCGACCTGACCGTCCATCATGCCGCTGGGGCCGACGACGTGGACGCCGGCGTCCGCCTGGACCCGGGCCATCTCCGCGTAGCGCTCCAGGGTCGCGTCGTTGTCCACCCGGCCCTCGGAGTCCAGCACGCCGCAGTGGCCGTGCTCGATGTGCTCGTCGAGGCACAGGTCGGACATGACCACCAGGGCGTCGCCGACCTCGCTGACGACGTCGCGGATCGCCACCTGCAGGATCCCGTCCGGATCCGTGCCGGGCGTCCCCACGGCGTCCTTCTTCTCGTCCAGCGGCACGCCGAAGAGCATGATCCCGCCCACGCCCGCCTCGGCCGCCTCCACGGCGGCCTTGCGGAGGGTGTCACGAGTGTGCTGGACGACGCCGGGCATGGCGGAGATGGGCACGGGCGCGTCGATGCCCTCGCGGACGAAGACGGGGAGGATCAGCTCGGCGGGGTGCAGCCGGGTCTCCGCGACGAGGCGGCGCATCGCGGGCGTCGTACGCAGCCGGCGGGGCCTCGTACCGGGGAACTGACCGTATCCGCTTCCGTTTCCGCTCATCACCGCGCCGTGCCTTTCTCCGTCCCGGGCCGTTTCCGCGTTCCACGGTACGCCCGTACGCGCCGTGCTCATGCCGACCCGTTGTCGGCCCGGCACGGCCTGTCGCCGGACCGGGAACGCGACGGCCCCCGGCTCCGCGGGGGAACCGGGGGCACGCGGAACGCGGCCGGGGGCCCGTCAGACGCGGGCCCTGCGCCGGGAGCCGGGACGCCGCTCGCTGGGACGCGTGACGGGGTCGCCCGCGGCGATCGCCGTCTCGCGCCGCCGCACGCCGAAGTCCGCCAGCGCCTGCGCGAGCGCGTGGACGGACGGCTCCGGGGCCATCACGTCCACCCGCAGCCCGTGCTCCTCCGCGGTCTTCGCGGTGGCCGGGCCGATGCAGGCGATCACGGTCACGTTGTGCGGCTTGCCCGCGATGCCGACGAGGTTGCGCACCGTGCTGCTCGAGGTGAACAGCACGGCGTCGAACCCGCCGCCCTTGATCGCCTCACGGGTCTCCGCCGGAGGCGGGGAGGCCCGCACGGTCCGGTAGGCGGTGACGTCGTCGACCTCCCAGCCGAGCTCCACCAGCCCCGCCACGAGCGTCTCCGTGGCGATGTCGGCGCGCGGCAGGAAGACCCGGTCGATCGGGTCGAAGACCGGGTCGTAGGGCGGCCAGTCCTCCAGCAGGCCGGCAGCGGACTGCTCGCCGCTGGGCATCAGGTCCGGCTTCACACCGAAGTCCACCAGCGCCCCGGCCGTCTGCTCACCCACCGCCGCGACCTTGATCCCGGCGAAGGCACGCGCGTCGAGCCCGTACTCCTCGAACTTCTCGCGGACGGCCTTGACCGCGTTCACCGAGGTGAAGGCGATCCACTCGTACCGTCCGGTGACCAGGCCCTTGACCGCGCGCTCCATCTGCTGCGGGGTGCGGGGCGGCTCCACCGCGATCGTGGGCACCTCGTGCGGCACGGCGCCGTAGGAGCGCAGCTGGTCGGAGAGGGACGCGGCCTGCTCCTTGGTGCGCGGGACGAGCACCTTCCAGCCGAAGAGCGGCTTGGTCTCGAACCAGGAGAGCAGCTCGCGCCGCGCGGTCGGCTCGCCGACCACGGCTATCGCGGCGATGGGGCCCTCGGGCGTGGGCAGCGCCTTCGTCGCCTTCAGCTCGGCGGCGATCGTGGACAGCGTGGCCGTCCAGGTTCGCTGCCGGGTCGTCGTACCGGCGACCGTGACGGTCAGCGGGGTGTCCGGCTTGCGGCCCCCGGAGACCAGCTCCGCGGCGTTGGCGGCGACGGTCTGCAGGGTGGTGGAGACGACCAGGGTCGCGTCGCTCGCGCCCGCCTCGCTCCAGCACCGCCCCGACGCGGTCGCGGCCTCCACGAACCGCACGTCGCCGCTGAGCGGCACGCCGGCGTACGCGGGCACGCCCACGGCCGCGGCCACGCCCGGCACGACCTCGAAGGGGATGCCGGCCTGCGCGCAGGCGAGCATCTCGCCGGCGGCCGCGGAGTCGAGTCCGGGGTCGCCGGCGATCGCACGGACCACCCGCTTGCCGGTGCGCGCGGAGGCCATGAAAAGCTTGGCCGCGGCGGCCGAAGGGCTCAACTCCCCCTCGGCGTCGCCCGGCTGCGCCGTGTCCACGCCCGGCCGGGCATGGGTCCGTACGACGTCCAGCACGTGGCCGTCGGCGACCAGGACGTCGGCGTGGGCGAGCGCCTCGACGGCGCGTAGGGTCAGCAGCCCGGGGTCACCGGGCCCGGCACCGAGGAAGGTGACGTGCCCGAGGGCGGAACCCGGCACACCCGTGCCCGCGGTCCCGGTGTGGCCCGCGGTGCCCGCGGTACCCGTCCTGCCTGCCGGTCCTGCCGGCCCGGCCGCGGTGGTGTCTGCGGTCGTGTTGGTCGCTGCGGCGGCGGTGGGGCTCAAAGTTCGCGCTCCCCCATAAGACCGGCCGCGCCCTTGGCGAGCATCTCGTCGGCGAGCTCGTGGCCGAGGGCCACGGCTTCGTCCCGGGATGCGGGGGTCGGACCGGTGATGGACATCTGCACCAGCGAGGAGCCGTCGGTTGTCCCGACGACACCGCGCAGGCGCAGCTCGGTGATGTGCCCGTCGGCGACGGGGTCGGCCAGCGCGCCCACGGGCGCGGAGCAACCGGCCTCGAGAGCGGCGAGCAGTGCGCGCTCGGCGGTCACGGCGGCCCGGGTGAACGGGTCGTCGAGCTCGGCGAGCACGGAGACGAGCCCTGCGTCGTCCGCAGGGCACTCGACGGCCAGCGCTCCCTGTCCGGGAGCGGGCAGCACGATGTCGGGGGAGATCAGCTCGGTGGCCTCCGCGAGGCGGCCCAGCCGGCTGAGTCCGGCGGCGGCGAGCACCACGGCGTCGAGGTCGCCTGAGGCAACGTATCCGATGCGTGTGTCGACGTTGCCGCGGATCGGGACGGTCTCGACGCGCGCCCCCATCGAGCGGGCCCAGGCGTTCAGCTGCGCCATGCGGCGCGGCGAGCCGGTGCCTATGCGGGCGCCCCGGGGGGAGGAGGCCAGCTCCTCGAAGGTGAGGCCGTCGCGTGCGATCAGCGCGTCGCGCGGATCCTCCCGGAGCGGGACGGCTGCGAGGGTCAGGCCCTCGGGGTCGGCGGTCGGAAGGTCCTTGAGGGAGTGGACGGCGAAGTCGATCTCACCGCGCAGCAGCGCGTCCCGCAGGGCGGAGACGAAGACGCCGGTGCCGCCGATCTGCGCCAGGTGCTCGCGCGAGACGTCGCCGTAGGTGGTGATCTCCACCAGCTCCACGTCACGGCCGGTGATCCTGCGGACCTGCTCGGCCACCATGCCGGACTGCGCCATCGCCAGCGCGCTGCGCCGGGTTCCCAGTTTCAGTGCGGTTGGGCTCGTCATGCCCGCCCTCGATTCGAGTCACTCGTTGCTGAAGCAGCCGACGCCACCGGCGTGACGGCCGCGGCAGCGGAGGGGATCACCGCTGCGCGCGGTGAGTCGGCCCTGCTGACCGCGGCGACCGCCTGGGGGTCCAGGTCGAAGAGTTCGCGCAGCGCGTCGGCGTACCCGGCGCCGCCGGGCTCTCCCGCGAGCTGCTTGACCCGCACAGTAGGCGCGTGCAGGAGCTTGTCGACGACGCGGCGCACGGTCTGGGTGACCTCCGCGCGCTGCCGTTCGTCCAGATCGGGGAGGCGGCCGTCCAGGCGCGCCAGTTCGGAGGCGACCACGTCGGCGGCCATGGCGCGCAGGGCGACGACGGTCGGCGTGATGTGCGCGGCACGCTGGGCGGCGCCGAAGGCGGCCACCTCAGCCGAAACGATCTTTCGCACCTCGTCGACGTCGGCCGCCATCGGGGCGTCGGCCGCGGCCGCGGCGATCGTCTCCAGGTCGGTGACGTGGGCGCCGTCCAGGGAGTGCACCAGCGGGTCGATGTCGCGCGGCAGGGCGAGGTCGAGCATCCCGATGGGCGCGACGGGCTCGCCGCCGGAGCGCAGGGCCCGGGAGAGCGTGGCGCGGGCGACGGTGTCGGCGGTGAGGACCAGCCCGGTCGCCCCGGTGCAGGACACGACGATGTCGGCGTACGACAGCTCGCCGGCCAGGTCGTCCATGGACGCGGCGCGGCCGCCGACACTCTCGGCGAGCCGCTCGGCGCGCTCGAACGTGCGGTTGACGACCACGATCTCGCCCGCCCCCGCGCGGGCGAGGGTGGCGGCGGCGAGCGAGCTCATCGAGCCCGCGCCGACGACGAGGGCGCGCTTGCCCTTGCCCCACTCCTCGAAGGGCACGCCGCCCACGGCCTGGGCCATCTGCTCCAGGCCGAAGGTGACCAGCGACTGCCCGGCCCGGTCGATCCCGGTCTCGGAGTGCGCGCGCTTGCCGACCCGCAGCGCCTGCTGGAACAGGTCGTTCAGGGACCGGCCCGCGGTGTGCAGCTCCTGGCCGAGGCCCAGGGTGTCCTTGAGCTGGCCGAGGATCTGGCCCTCGCCGACGACCATGGAGTCCAGGCCGCAGGCGACCGAGAACAGGTGGTGGACGGCCCGGTCCTCGTAGTGCACGTACAGGTGCGGGGTCAGCTCGTCGAGGCTGACGCCGCTGTGCGTGGCGAGCAGCGTGGACAGCTCGGCGACACCGGCGTGGAACTTGTCGACGTCCGCGTACAGCTCGATGCGGTTGCAGGTGGACAGCACCGCGGCCTCGCTGGCCGGCTCGGCGGCCATGACGTCCAGCAGCAGCTTGCCCTTGGTGTCCTCACCGAGCGCCGCGCGCTCCAGGACGCTGACGGGGGCGGTGCGGTGACTCAGTCCGACGACGAGGAGGCTCATGCCGGCATCACGGCGGGGACGTCCCCGTCAGGTCCCGGACGGCGGCCGCCGTCGCGGACCGCCTTGGCCGCCACCGGAGGCGCCGTGAGGCTGCTCTCCAGCTCCTCGCCGGCCTTCCGCTGCTCGTGGAAGGCGAGGATCTGCAGCTCGATGGAGAGGTCGACCTTGCGGACGTCGACCCCGTCGGGGACGGTCAGCACGGTCGGCGCGAAGTTGAGGATCGAGGTGACCCCGGCGCCCACCAGACGGTCGCAGACCTCCTGTGCCGCCCCGGCCGGCGTGGTGATCACGCCGATGGACACCTGGTTGTCCTCGACGATGGCCTCCAGCTCGTCCGCGTGCCGCACCGGCAGCCCGGCGATGAGCCGGCCGGTGAGCTGGACGTCCGCGTCGATGAGCGCGGCGATGCGGAAACCGCGGGAGGCGAAGCCGCCGTACCCGGCGAGCGCGGCCCCGAGGTTTCCCATCCCGACGATGACGACCGGCCAGTCCTGGGTGAGGCCCAGTTCACGGGAGATCTGGTACACGAGGTACTCGACGTCGTAGCCGACGCCGCGGGTTCCGTAGGAACCGAGGTAGGAGAAGTCCTTGCGCAGCTTGGCGGAGTTCACACCGGCGGCGGCCGCGAGTTCCTCCGAGGAGACGGTGGGCACCGATCGCTCGGACAACGCGGTAAGGGCTCGCAGGTACAGCGGGAGCCTGGCGACGGTGGCCTCGGGAATCCCTCGGCTGCGGGTCGCCGGTCGGTGAGTTCGGCCAGTTGCCACGATGCTCCTGCGGGTAGAGCTGGGCTGCGAGCGGCACCCGTCGTCGGGACCGCCCCGTGGACGCCAGGCTATGTCTTTGTGAACGCGTGCACAAAGATGGTGTCCGATTTGCCCAGGGGAAGTGACCGGCATCACGCACCCCCATTACGGGCATAAGAAACCTTCTGCTGCGACGGAACGTTCCACGCCGGAGCCCGGTCCGCACCCCGGCGCCCCACCCACAGCGCGTCCGCGCCGGCCAGTTGCGGCCACTCGACCGCCGCCGCGCGCCCCAGCGCCTTGTCCGCCTGCGCGGGTCCACCCGGGTGGTCCAGGACGTACGAGGTGAACAGCCTGGCCGTGGTGCGGGCGTCCCCCAGCGCCGTGTGCGCGGTCCAGCCGGTCAGCCCGGCGGCCTCGGCGCACGCCAGCAGGCTCAGGCCGCCCGGCGCGCGTGCGCGCAGCGCGGCCATCCGCATGGTGCACAGTTCGGGGACGACGGGGAACACCACGCCCAGCCGGGCGTACTCCGCCGCCAGGAAGGCGCGGTCGCACCCGACGTTGTGCCCCACCAGCACCCTGCCCCGCAGCAGCCCCAGCAGTCTCGGGGCGATCTGCCCGAACAGCGGGGCGCCGACCGCCTCCACGTGGCGGGACTCGATGCCGTGGATGTGGGTGGGGCCGACCGGCCCCTCGGGATCGACGAGGGTCGAGAACTCGCCCTCGTGCCCGAAGTCGCGGTCGAGCAGCACCACCGCCAGCTCGACCACCCGGTGGCGCCGCGAACTGGAACCGGTGGCCTCCAGATCGACCACGGCGAAACCGCCGCGCCTGTGAGGTCTGCCCGGGAGCACGCAGTCACCGTCCTTACTCACGCACCCCCGCCGTTACACAAAACGCCTTGATGGTAATCGAGCACCCGCGTCCAGAGGAACACGCGCAAATCGCCCACCTGTCGCATCAGGGCCCTCAGGCGCCCAGCCCGCGCCGCAGCCGGCCCTCGTCGACACGCCAGAACGTGTGCTGTTCGCCGTCGATGAGGACGACCGGGATCTGCTCCCAGTAGCGGTCGTGCAGTTCCTCGTCGCGCGTGATGTCCATCTCCTCGAAGCGCGCGCCCAGGTCGTCGACGACCCGCCGGACCACCGTCCGCGCGTCGTCGCACAAGTGGCAGCCGGGCTTGGCGATCAGCGTCACCGTCCGGTCGGCCGGGTCTTTCCGGGCATTGCGGGCTTCACGTCCGAACAGAGGGCTCATGGCGGCCATTCTGCCTCCGTCAACCGCGGACCCGCGGTAACACCCTCGTCGCGAGGAGTTCATTCACCTGCTCCATCGCCGCACCGGAGTTGCCCAACGGACTGGCTATGCTCGCCCCATGGCCGCTCTGCGATGGCTCACCCCCCGTAAGCGCTCCGCCACCGCGCGCAGCGTGCTGGCCGGCGAGGCAGCGGCGGAGGCCGCACTCGCGGCACCCGCGCAGGAGAAGCACGACCGGGCGGGCGCCCCCGCGTTCCCGGTGGCCGGCGATCCGCACGCGGCCGCCTTCTTCGACCTGGACAACACCGTGATGCAGGGCGCCGCGATCTTCCACTTCGGGCGCGGCCTGTACAAGCGGAAGTTCTTCCGCAGCCGCGACCTCGCGCGCTTCGCCTGGCAGCAGGCGTACTTCCGGATCGCCGGGTCCGAGGACCCCGAGCACATGCAGGAGGTGCGGGAGAGCGCGCTCACGATCATCAAGGGGCACCGCGTCGAGGAACTCATGTCCATCGGCGAGGAGATCTACGACGAGTACATGGCGGACAAGATCTGGCCCGGCACCCGCGCGCTCGCCCAGGCGCACCTCGACGCCGGCCAGCGGGTCTGGCTGGTGACGGCAGCCCCGGTGGAGACGGCCACGATCATCGCCCGCAGGCTCGGCCTGACCGGCGCCCTCGGCACCGTCGCCGAGCACGTCGACGGCGTCTACACCGGCCGACTGGTCGGCGAGCCGCTGCACGGCCCCTCCAAGGCCGAGGCCGTGAAGGCGCTCGCCGGGGCGGAGGGACTCGAACTCTCGCGCTGCGCCGCGTACAGCGATTCGTCGAACGACATCCCGATGCTGTCGCTCGTAGGACATCCATATGCGATCAATCCCGATACGCGTCTGCGCAAGCACGCACGCGAAAAGGGCTGGCGGCTGCGTGATTACCGTACGGGCCGCAAGGCGGCGAAGATCGGCATCCCGGCGGCCGCCGGCGTGGGCGCCGTGGCGGGCGGCGCCGCCGCCGCGATGGCCCTGCAGCGCCGTCGCCGCTAGGGACGACGCAGGCGACACGCCCGGGTCCCCCTCTGGCGCCCCGTCAGTTCACGGTGAGCCA
This sequence comes from Streptomyces sp. BoleA5, assembly GCF_000373665.1. Lineage (NCBI taxonomy): Bacteria > Bacillati > Actinomycetota > Actinomycetes > Kitasatosporales > Streptomycetaceae > Streptomyces > Streptomyces sp. BoleA5. Next base: position 12,606 of record NZ_KB892096.1, on the reverse strand, counting down.
CACAGCCACAACACGCTCTCCACGCGAGCATTTCACGACGCTATGTGGTCAACACCGTTTCAGTGTTCGATAATTACTCGATCACTATTCCGCCAGAGAGTGGGCGGAACCGACGATTTCAGCAACTCGGTGTAGCGTCGCCTGTACGAAGCGTTATTCTCCTCAGACGCAAGCCGGGACCCACACGTCGCTACGACGGGTGAAAGGTTCCGTACTGCACGTGATGGAAGTTCTGCCTCTGGGAGTCCCGTGTACCCACACACCGGGGTTGACGCCTCTGGCCTGGCTACGCTGCGCGCACTGGTGGCTGAGCACCTGCTGCGCGTCGTCCCCGCGTACGCCGTGCCCGTCCCCGCACTCGCCACGGCGGCAGCGCCCGCCGGCCGCGCCTACGCGCTGGCCGACGGCCGGGCCACGGTCGGCAGACGATCCCGCAACGCCCAGCAGACCGACCGGTCCACGGGCGCCACCCCGCGCCGGCCGGCGGCCGACAGCGACAGCGGACGCATGATGGACCTGGTCGAACGCGCCCAGGCCGGTGAGACCGAGGCCTTCGGGCGGCTGTACGACCACTACTCCGACACGGTCTACCGCTACATCTACTACCGCGTCGGAGGAAAGGCCACCGCCGAGGACCTGACCAGCGAGACCTTCCTGCGCGCCCTGCGCCGGATCGGCACCTTCACCTGGCAGGGCCGCGACTTCGGCGCGTGGCTGGTCACCATCGCGCGCAACCTGGTGGCCGACCACTTCAAGTCCAGCCGGTTCCGGCTGGAGGTGACCACCGGGGAGATGCTCGACGCCAACGAGGTCGAGCCCAGCCCGGAGGACTGCGTCCTGGAGGCGCTGTCCAACGAGTCGCTGCTCAGGGCCGTGCGCAAGCTCAACCCCCAGCAGCAGGAGTGCGTGACGCTGCGCTTCCTGCAGGGGCTGTCGGTCGCGGAGACGGCCCGCATCATGGGCAAGAACGAAGGTGCGATCAAAACCCTGCAGTACCGGGCCGTACGGACCCTCGCCCGGCTGCTCCCCGACGACGCGCGATGAGCGCGATGGATGGATCTTCATCTTGCGACTGCCTCCACGGTCCGATCATCATGACTGCGTAACCCAACTCGGGCGGCACTCGTTGCATCACATGCGGACCCCCCAATGCCGTGCTCTGCCCGCTTCCGATCACTCGATCGGGTGGAAAGGCTCAAGGTGCACAACCTTGAAGGCACTACGGGGAGTCGAGGTGGATGACGAGAGGAGGTGCCGCCCGTGATCGCGAATCCAACGGCGCACCGGCGGGCCAACGCCTTCGCCGACGCCCTTGAGGGCGAAGGCCCCCAGACGGGTGCCGGCGTACAGCACGGCGCCCACGCCGCGGACCGGCATGCGGATCCGGAGCAGGGCGTGTTCCTGGCCCTGGCGGACGCCCTGCAGGACGTGCCGCGGCCGATGCTGGATCCGGAGACCAAGACCGTCCAGCGTGCCCAGTTGATCGCCGCCATGGAGGCCGCGCTCGCCGACGGCACCCTGACGGTACCCGTACAGCGTGACGGCGGACGGGGCGCACACCGCGCCGGCGGCCGCGGTCTCGGCAAACTGAAGCCGCGCTCGGCGTGGTCGCGCAGGCTCGCCGCCGGCGGCCTCTCCGTCGGCGTGGCGGCCGGCGCCCTCGGCGGTGTCGCCGCCGCGAGCACGGACGCGCTGCCCGGCGACACCCTCTACGGCCTCAAACGGGGCATGGAGGACATGCGCCTCAACCTCGCCGACGACGACGCCGACCGGGGCAAGGTCTATCTCGACCTCGCCTCCACCCGGCTCCAGGAGGCCCGCCGCCTCATGGAACGCGGCCGGGGCGGCGATCTGGACGACGAGTCCGTGGGCGAGATCCGCAGGGCGCTGTCCGGGATGCAGCAGGAGGCCTCGGAGGGCCATCGGCTGCTCGCCGCCGCGTACCGCAAGGACGGTTCGCTGCGGCCGATCGAGACGCTCTCCGCGTTCTCCAGCAACCACCGCAGGGGCTGGACGGAGCTGCGCGGCCGGCTGCCCTCCCGGCTCGACGACGTGGGGAACAAGGTCACCTCCGTCTTCGATGCCATAGAGGACGAAGTGGCGCCGCTGCAGAAGCTGTTGCCGCCCGACACCGGCGCGGGCCACAGCGACGGCCGCGGGGTCCCGGGCGGCGGCAACCGCTCCGCGAGCGGCACCCGGGGGCCCTCGCCCTCGGTCAGCGGCTCCGCGAGCGGCTCGGCCGAGGAGCGCGGCGGCGACAAGGCCAGCCCGTCGGCCTCCCGCAGCGCGGACAGCGGCATCATCGGCGGCACGGGCGATCTGCTCGACCCCGCGCCGACCGGCAGCTCCCCGGGCGGCGACGGCACCCAGCCGTCGGTCACCCTCCCGCCGCTGCTGCCCGGACTGCTCCCGGGCCTCGGGCTCAGCGCCGAGGACGACAGGGACGACTGAGCAGGCACCTCACGTGGTGGGCCGGGGCGTCACGCCCCGGCCCACCACGGGTTCCGGCCCCCGTGGGCCGGCGGCAGCCCCGGAGCCCGGAAGCCGCAGCTTCTAGAAGAAGACCGAGCGGCGCTGCACCAGCAGCTTGTAGAGGGTGTGCTGGATGGTCTCCCGCACCTGGTCGGTCAGGTTGAAGACCAGCATCGGGTCCTCGGCCGCCTCCGGCGCGTAGCCGTCCGTGGGGATCGGCTCGCCGAACTGGATCGTCCACTTCGTCGGCAGCGGCACCATGCCCAGCGGCCCCAGCCACGGGAACGTCGGCGTCACCGGGACGTACGGGACGCCCAGCAGCCGGGCCACCGTCTTCGCGTTGCCGATCATCGGGTAGATCTCCTCCGCGCCCACGATGGAGCACGGCACGATCGGCACCCCGGTCTTGAGCGCCGTCGCGACGAAACCGCCCCGCCCGAATCGCTGCAGCTTGTAGCGCTCGGAGAAGGGCTTCCCCAGCCCCTTGAAGCCCTCGGGCATCACACCGACGACCTCACCGCGTTCGAGCAGCAGCTGGGCGTCCTCCGCGCAGGCCAGGGTGTGCCCCGCCTTGCGGGCCAGCTCGTTGACGAGCGGCAGCATGAACACCAGGTCCGCGGCCAGCAGTCGCAGGTGCCGCCCCGCGGGGTGGTGGTCGTGGACGGCGACCTGCATCATCAGGCCGTCCATCGGCAGCGTCCCGGAGTGGTTGGCCACCACCAGGGCGCCGCCCTCGGCCGGGATGTTCTCGATGCCCTTCACCTCGACCCGGAAGTACGACTCGTACAGCGGCCGGAGCAGCGACATCAGGACCTGTTCGGTGAGCTCCTCGTCGTAGCCGAAGTCGTCGACCTCGTAGTCGCCGGTGATCCGGCGGCGCAGGAAGGCCAGGCCGTGCGCCACCCGGCGCTCCCAGGGTGCCCCCAGCAGCCGGTCCGCGGCCGAGCCGAGCGCCGCCGCCAGCGGGCCGCCCAGGCCCCCCGGGGCACCGCCCGAGGTGGTGCCGGGACGCCCCTCAGCGCCCTGTGGTGCGGTCTGTGCGGCCTCGGACGCCCCATCCGCACCACCGGTGCCCGGGGTGTCCGCGGAGGCCGTCACGGCGCCCTGGACGGCGCCGGCACCGTCCGCGGCCCGCGCGGTCCGCTCGTCGACCGGCAGCGCGGCCACCGCGTTCCCGGTGTCGCCGCCCGCCGTGCCGCGGGCCGCGGCCCGCCCGCGCGAGCGCGGCGCTCCCCTCCGGGTCCGCGAGTCCTCGTCGAACGGGATGACCTTGGCGTCCGCCATGGTGCGGTTCCTCCTCGCAGCAGTGCTCACGAGCTCAGTCCTCGGGGGCCGCCCGCGCGGACCACCGCGGCGAGCCGGTCGACGGCCTCCGCGAGCCGGTCGGGCGGCAGCAGGCCGGGGCCGCGACTGCGGGCGAAGTCGCTGAAGGTCTCGGCGGTGGTGTACTTCGGGGCGAAGCCGAGCGTCTCGCGCATCTGCGTGGTGTCCACGACCCTGCCGTGGGTGAGCAAGCGGATCTGCTCGCGCGAGAAGTCGGTGACGCCGGCGGTGCGCAGCAGCTGCCCCACCCACGTGACCGCGGGCAGCAGCACCGGCACCGTGGGCTTCCCCAGCCGTCGCGCGGTCTGCGACAGCAGGAGCACCCCGTCGCCGGCGATGTTGAACGTGCCGCTGTTGATCGTCCCCTTGCGCTCGTCGCGCAGGGCCAGCATGAGGACGTCGATGACGTCGTCCTCGTGGACGAACTGCAGCCGCGGGTCGTAGCCGAACACGGTCGGCAGCACCGGCAGCGCGAAGTACTCGGCGAGGGGTGTGTCGGCCCGCGGGCCCAGGATGTTGGCGAACCGCAGAACCGATACGGCAACGTCCGGGCGGCGCCGTGCGAAGCCGCGCACGTATCCCTCGACTTCGACCGCGTCCTTGGCGAAGCCGCCGCTGGGCAGCGACTTGGGCGGCATGGACTCGGTGAAGGCCGCGGGATCGCGGGGCGCGGAGCCGTACACGCTCGTGGTGGACTTCACCACCAGGCGGCGCACCGTCGGGGCCTTCTGGCAGGCGCCGAGCAGCTGCATCGTGCCGATGACGTTGGTCTCCTTGACCGCGGTCCGGCTGCTGCGACCGGGCAGCGTGCCGCTGACGTCCATGTGGACCACCGTGTCCACCGAGTGCTCCGCCAGCACCTTCGCGATCATCGGGTGCCTGATGTCGGCACGGACGAATTCGGCGCCGCCCAGCTGGTGCGGGGGCGGCATCGTGTCGACCGCGATCACCCGGTCGACGTCGGGGTCGCGCGTCACACGTCGTACCAGCCGGCCGCCGAGCTGGCGGGCGACTCCGGTCACCAGCACCACTTTGCCCAAGATCAGCGCCTTCCCTCGCACCGCATGTACGCACCGTATCGGTTCGTTGTTGCGCCGTGATGACGCCCGAACGTACGAGCACCGTCGAGGAGGGCCCGGCCCCCGGAAACGCCGCTGCCCTTCCGGCCCCCACGGTCCGTGGGGGCGGAAGGGCAGCGAAGTGCGACGCGTAGCTCGCTTACTTCTTGTTGCGACGCTGCACACGCGTACGCTTCAGCAGCTTGCGGTGCTTCTTCTTGGCCATACGCTTGCGCCGCTTCTTGATGACAGAGCCCACGACTACCCTCGCTTCGTTTTCACTCGGTGCGGGGCGTCCGAGCCCACACGACCTACGTCGGCTCAGCCTACCCGTCCGCAAGCGCCGAGCAGAAACCGAGGCGGTCGTCAGGCAGTTTCCCCCACCCCCACGTAGGACTCCCGAAGATAGTCATGGACGGCCTGCTCCGGCACCCGGAAGGACCTCCCCACCCGGATCGCCGGCAGATGACCGCTGTGCACCAGCCGGTACACGGTCATCTTGGAAACTCGCATCACCGCGGCGACCTCTGCCACGGTCAGGAACACGACCTCGTTGAGAGGCCTCTCGCTTGAAGCCATGACACACCTGAACCTTCCGCACCTGACGGGCACCGGCTTCCCCTCCGGTGACTCCCTCTCGCACGTGCGCTCCTCCCCAGATTAGGTGCGCATGATGCAAGTGGGGAAGAGGAGTAGCGATCGGTTGACTACTGTGACAGACACGCTCGATTGAGTACATAGCGCGTAAGCGGTCGGTAGTAATCGGACCGCACAGCGTCATCAAGCGGAACCACGGCCGAGACCCTGCCCTCCGTCTCGGCCACGAAAACCGCCGGGTCGTCCGAATCGGCCAGTCCGATGGCCTCGATGCCCAGCTGACCTGCTCCGCAGACCCAGCCGTGGTCTCCCACCACGAGGCTCGGCAGCAGCCCCCCGCGTCCTGCCGCACCGGCCAGCGCCGCCCGAACCGGGAGCGGGGAGTGTGTGTGCACCGCCGGCGCACCACGGGCGCCCTCACCCGGCGCATCCCGGACCGTCGCCACTCCCCCTACGTACCAGAGGTTGTACGTGCGTAGGCCGAATTGCGTCGCCATGTCGATACATCGGCCATGCGATGGAGTGAGGACGGGGCATCCCGCCGCCGACAGGGCGGCCGCCAATCCGGCGTAGAAACCGAGCAGGCGATGCGGGTGACCAGTACCGATGAGTACCGGCTCCCTGCGCTGCGCGGCCTCCTTCAGCCGGACGGCGAAGGCCTCGAGCCCCGCCAGTGTGCGGTCCGGGTCGATCACATCCTGCCCGGAAGTGTGCCCCGGGTCAGGCGAAACCCCACATCGGTCGGCCATCAACCGCAGAAGACCGGACTGCGTCCAGGGCCGCGCCGGCTCCAGCCCCAGGGTCTGCCGCGGATCGCCCGCCACGAACAGCCGATAGCTGCGCAGACTCTTCTCCCGCGGTGTCGCCACGACCCCCGCGATCCCCGCCCCCACCAGATGCGCCCGCAGCGCGGCAGCAGTCACCACGTGCCGATGGTGACCCCCGCCGCCACCCTCACGTGCCGGAACGGCCCGAACATCACTCCCGAGGGGCGGTTGTTCGGGTCGGCGGCCCCGGCGGAGCCCTCCGTAGACTTCAGGCACGGCGCGCGACAGCGACGGGAGGGTCCCGTGGCCGACACCTCCGCCGGCGCAGGCGAGTTCGACTACATCGTGGTGGGGGCGGGCTCCGCGGGATGCGTGCTCGCGGCCCGCCTCTGCGAGGACGACGCGGCCCGGGTGCTGCTCCTCGAGGCCGGCGGAGCCGACCGCCCCCCGGAGGTCTCCCTCCCCGCGGCCTGGCCGAGGCTGCTCGGCACCCCCCTCGACTGGGCGGACCGCACCGTGCCGCAGACCGAGACCCGCCTCGTCGTACCGTGGCCCCGAGGCCGCGGCCTGGGCGGCAGCTCGGCCATCAGCGCCATGAGCTTCCTGCGCGGCCACCGCTCCGGCTACGACGCCTGGGCCGCCCAGGGCGCCGAAGGCTGGGGCTGGGACGATCTGCTGCCCTGCTTCCGCCGCAGTGAGGACGTCACCGGCGTGCCGGACCGCGACCCGGAACTGCGCGGCATGGACGGCCCCCTGCGGGTCGGCCCCGCCACCGACCGCCACCCCCTCGCCCGGGACTTCCTGCGCGCCGCCGTCCACACCGGCCACCCCGAGGCACACGACCTCGCCGGCGGCCTGGAGGAGGGGTTCGGCTGGGGCGACCTCAGCATCGCCGACGGCGTGCGCCAGGACGCGGCCACGGCCTACCTGCGCCCGGCGCTGCGCCGGCCGGGCCTGCACGTGGTCACCGGAGCCCTCGCCCTACGGGTCCTCCTGGCCGGCGACCGCTGCACGGGCGTGGAGTACGCCGTCGACGGCGAGTCGCGCACCGCCCGCCGCTCCCCCTCGGGCCAGGTCGTCCTGGCCGCCGGCGCGGTCGGCACCCCGCAACTGCTCATGCTCTCCGGCATCGGCCCCCGCAACCACCTGCGCCACTGGGGCATCCCCACCGCCGTGCACCTGCCCGGCGTCGGCTCCCACCTGCTGGACCACGTGACCTCCGGCGTCGTCGTACGGGCCCCCGGCCCCGTGCCTCCGGGCGCCAACAGCCACGGCGAGGTCCAGGGACTGATCCGCACCCGGCCCGAAGCGCCGGGCCCCGACGTGCAGTTGCACGTCATCGACCTCCCGATCCGCGAGCGGAGCCTGCCCGGGCCCGCCGCCGGCGAAGGCTGGACGATCATGGTCGCCCTCATGGCGCCGTACGGCCACGGAACCGTCCGGCTCTCCGGCACCGCCCCCGGCGCGCCACCGCTCATCGACCCCCGCTACTACGCCGACGTCCGCGACCTCGACACCATGGCGGAGGCCCTGGACGCGGCGCGGGAGATCGCCGCCGACCCCGCGTTGGCGGACTGGTACGGCGAGGAGGCCCTCCCCGGCCCGGACGCCACCGGCACGACCGAGCTGCGCGCGTACCTCACCCGCAACCTGCGCTCCTACAACCACTACGCCGGCACCTGCCGCATCGGCACGGACGCCTACGCCGTCGTCGACCCCGAGCTGCGGGTACGCGGCGTCGACGGCCTGCGTGTCGCCGACGCCTCCGTGATGCCGGGCCCGGTCTCCGCCAACACCGACGCCACCGTCTACGCCGTCGCGGAACGGGCGGCCGAGCTGCTCCGGGCCCGCGCCCGGCCCCGTTCCCACGGCGATCCGGTCGTGGCTAGGGCAGCAGACCGTGCAGCGGGAAGACCGCCCGCCGGGTCGCCAGGATCGCCTGGTCCAGCCGGTCCGCCGGGTCGTACCCCGCGTCGTGGAAACCGCTGAACACCGCGTCCCGGCCGTCCGTCATCCGCAACGGCCCCATCCGGCGCGTCCTGCGGTACACCTCCGCCCGCCACTCCTCGGGCGTCGCCGTCCGAGGCGCGACCGGCTGCCCCGCGGCGATGCCCACCAGGTGCGCCCACGTCCGGGGCACCACGTCCACCACCGCGTAACCGCCCCCGCCCAGGGCGACCCACCGGCCCTCGGCGTGCTCGTGCGCCAGGCCGTGCAGCGCCTCCGCCACGGCCCGCTGCGCGTCCAGGCTCACCGCGAGATGCGCGAGCGGGTCCTCGAAGTGCGTGTCCGCGCCGTGCTGGGTCACCAGCACCTGCGGCCGGAAGGCCGCCAGCAGCTCGGGGACGACGGCGTCGAACGCCCGCAGCCAGCCCTCGTCCCCGGTACCGGCCGGCAGCGCCACGTTCACCGCGCCGCCGTCCGCCGCCGGACCGCCGGTCTCCTCCGGCCAGCCGGTCTGCGGGAAGAGCGTGCGGGGGTGCTCGTGCAGCGAGATCGTCAGCACGCGCGGGTCGTCCCAGAAGGCCGTCTGCACGCCGTCCCCGTGGTGCACGTCCACGTCCACGTACGCGACACGCTCAGCGCCCAGTTCCAGCAGCCGGGCGACGGCCAGCGCGGCGTCGTTGTAGACGCAGAAGCCCGAGGCCATCCCGGGCATCGCGTGGTGCAGCCCGCCCGCGAAGTTCACCGCGTGCGCCACGTCGCCGCGCCACACCGCCTCGGCCGCCCCGACCGACTGGCCCGCGATCAGCGCCGAGACCTCGTGCATGCCCGCGAACGCCGGGGTGTCCTCGGTACCGAGACCGTACGCCAGTTCCGTCATGGCCTCGGGGTCGGCGGAGGCACGTCTCACCGCCGCCACGTACTCCGCGTCGTGCACCAGGCGCAGCGTCGAGTCGCCGGCCACGGGGGCCGCGGTGACGGTGAGCGCCCGGTCCAGTCCCAGCGCCCGGACCAGCCCCATGGTCAGTGCGAGCCGCACCGGGTCCATCGGGTGGCCGCGACCGAAGTCATAGCCCGTTACCTGCTCGTCCCACATCAGCTGTGCGCGGCCGCTCATGGCCGACACCGTATCGGGCGGGCTCCGTCCGGAACGAGCGGGCGTACAGCAGCGTCGCCGCCACCAGCAGCATCGGCACCAGCATCGCCCCCCGGTAGCTCCAGGCGTCCCCCAGAGCGCCCACCAGGGGGGAACCGACCAGGAAACCCACGTAGTTGAAGATGTTCAGCCGCGCGATCGCCGTGTCCGAAGCCCCTGGGAACAGCCGCCCCGCGGCCGCGAACGTCTGCGGCACGATCACGCACAGCCCCAGGCCCAGCAGCGTGAAGCCCGCCATCCCCACCCACGCACCCGGCGCGGCCGCGACCACCGCGAAGCCCGCCGCCGCCACCAGCGCGCCCGTACGCACCACCGCGGCCGCCCCGAACCGCCGCACCCCGAGGTCGCCGACCGAGCGGCCCAGCAGGGTGGTGACCATGTAGACGTTGTACGGGACGGTGGCCAGCTGCTCGGAGCCGCCGAGCACGTCCTGCAGGTACTTCGCGCTCCAGTTGGAGACGGTGGAGTCGCCGATGTACGCGAACGCCATCACCAGGCAGAGCGGAAGCAGCAGCCGCATCGCCACCGGAGCCGCCGCGGCCGTGGCCGTGGCCGTCGCGCCCTGGACCTCCGTCCTCTGGTCGGCGTACCAGCGGCCGGCGACCAGCGTCAGCGGGATCAGCACCGCCACCACCGGCCCGTACAGCGCCGCCAGCGACAGGTGCCAGTGCGCTCCCGCCCACGCCAGCGACGCCCCCAGAATGCCGCCGAGGCTGTACGCGGCGTGGAAGCCCAGCATGATGCTGCGCCCGTACGCGCGCTGCAGGCTCACCCCGAGCATGTTCATGGACGCGTCCAGGGCGCCGACGCATATCCCGAACACGGCCAGCGACGCGGCCAGTTGCCACAGCGCGTCCCCGGCACCGGCGCCCAGCAGCGCCAGGCACACCACCGGCTGCACCCAGCGCAGCACCACGCTCGGCCGTACCCGCTTCACCAGGTGCTCGGTGGCGACGCTCCCCACGCCCGCCAGCACGGGCACCGCGGCAAGGAACGCGGGCAGCAGCGCGTCACTGACGCCGTACCGGTCCTGCAGCGCAGGGATCCGGGTCACCAGCAGCGCGAAGACCGCCCCCTGCGCGAAGAAACCGACGGCCAACGAGGCCCGTCCATGACGCAAACCGCCGTCGAAGCCCTCCATGAGCGTGCAGCGTAGGGCCGCGGGCTACGGACGGGTAGATCGATCACACGAACAGTTTCGCGGGGAGCTCCGCCATGTCCGCGAACAGCTCCCGCGCCCCCGCCAGCTTCTCCGCCGGCGTCATCGCCGTGAACGCGTACGCGTCCATCCCGGCCGCCACCGCGGCCCGCACCCCGAGCGGGCTGTCCTCCACCACGGCACACCGCTCCGGCGCCACGCCCATCGTGCGCGCCGCGTGCAGGAACAGGTCCGGCGCCGGCTTCCCGCGTCCCACGTCCTGCGAGCTGAAGATCCGCTCCTCGCCGAAGTACCCGTACAGCGCGGTCTTCTTCAGCGCGACCCGGATCCGCTCGTGGCTCCCTGAGGACGCGACACAGTACGGCACCCCGTCCGCCGCCAGTTTCCCCAGCACGGTCACCACACCAGGCACCGGCTCCAGTTCGCGCCTGAAGCCCTCGAAGACCCGCGCGTAGTACATGGCGTCGAAGTCCTCCGGCAACCGCTCACCCGTGCGCTCCGCCACCAGGTCGTGGACGCGGTGCATCGCGGCGCCCATGTAGTCGCGGACGGACTCCTCATAGGTGGTGGGGTGGCCCAGCTCCGTCAGCAGGCCCGCCAGGATGCGGTTGGAGAGCGGCTCGCTGTCCACGAGCACGCCGTCGTTGTCGAAGATGACCAGGTCGTAGCGCACCGCCCCACTGTAGTCGGGCACCGGATCCGGTCGGTCCGGGCTGAATCCACCCGTCCGCCGGCCCCCCTCGCCCATCATGGACGGCCGACGGGACACCGCGTCCCGGCGGAAGGGGAACATCCTTGAGACGCCGAAGCTTCCTCACACTCACCGGGGCGGGCCTGACCGCCCTCGTCACCCCGTCCGCCCCCGCGGTCGCCGCGGTCGCGGCCGGACCGCGCATCCACGTCCTCGACACACTCCCCGGCGGCAACGGTCAGGTCCACGCCCTGGGCCGCCCGGGAATCGCGGGCGGGTCCAGCGGCAACGCCCCGGTCTACTGGACGGGACGCACCGTCCGCCGCGTCCCGTTCCCGGCCGGTTACGGCTACGGAACGGGTGAGGTCAGCGCCGTCAACCGGCACGGTCTGATGGTCGGCACCGTGCTCTTCCCCTCTTGGGGTCACGCCGTCGGCTTCACTTACCGGCAGGGCCGGCGCACCGCCACGATCCTCCCGAACAGCCTCACCGCGAACGACGTCAACGACCACGGCCGCATCGTCGGCACGGGCGAGAACCACACGGCGTACGTCTGGCACCGCGACACCGTGGAGCGCGAACTGCGGCCCTCCAGCCCGTTCTCCTCCGTGTGGAGCGCCGTCGGCATCAACAACTCCGGCACGGTCGTCGGCGCCGACGGCGACGGCGCGGTGGTCTGGCCCGCAGGAACCGACGCGCCGGCCCAACGCCTGCTGCCCACCGAGCTTCCCGAGGGCGTGTCGTACGCCCCAGCCGCCGTCGACGACCACGGCCGCATCGTGGGCAGCGCCGGCGACTTCTTCTCCGACAGCCAGTACGAGACCTATTGGGACCCGCCGTACACCGCGGACGGCGTACGCGTCCCCGGCCTGCCGGGCTACTACAACGAGGGCTACTTCCGGGCCATCAGTCCCACCACGGGCCTCGTCGTCGGCGGCGCCCCGACCAGCTTCGGCTCTCCGCCCGGATACCCGCCCGGCACCGCCGAGTTCTGGACCGGCACGGGGCCGATCCGTGCTCTGCCGCGACTCCAGGAGGACGGCGACGCGGATGCCTTCGCCGCTGCCGACGACGGCAGGGTGGGCGGCTGCGCCGTCCGCGACGACGTACTGAAGCCGGTCATCTGGACCGGAGTGCGCTGAACGCAAAAAAGCCCCGGCTCCCGAGTGATTAAACTCGGGAGCCGGGGCTCAATATTTGTTCGGCGGCGTCCTACTCTCCCACAGGGTCCCCCCTGCAGTACCATCGGCGCTGAAAGGCTTAGCTTCCGGGTTCGGAATGTAACCGGGCGTTTCCCTAACGCTATGACCACCGAAACACTATGAAACCAACAAACCGGCACCAACCACCCCACCAAAACAGGGGGCCGGGGTTCGTTGTTTCAGAACTACACAGTGGACGCGAGCAACCTATGGACAAGCCCTCGGCTTATTAGTACC